>QHOZ01000091.1 GCA_003219495.1 Verrucomicrobiota bacterium
GTCCGATGTAATTCCGCTCGTGCTTGGACGCTTCGACTTCGCGCGGATCTTCTTCCGCCGTGTCACGCATCGCGGCGATCCCGGGATGTCGATATAACGCGTTGTCATCGAAATTAAATTTCGCGTCGAGCGCGAGCACCTCGCCCTTTTTCGTCACCACGAGCGGATTGATCTCAACCATCGAGCAATCGCACCCGACGAACGTCCGATATAATCCGTCGAACAACTTCGTAGCGGCTTTGGTTTGATTGTGCTCGAATCCGAGCCGTTGCGCGAGTTTGCGCGTTTGAAACGATTGCAGTCCGGCGATGGGATCGATCGGCTCGCGCACAATCTTCTCCGGCGATTTCGCCGCGACCGCTTCGATCTCAACGCCGCCTTCGGTGCTGGCGACAATCAGCGGCGCTGCCGTCGCGCGATCGAGCAGGATCGCGAAATAAATCTCGCGCGCGATCTCAGCCGACTCCGCGATCAGAACTTTGCGAACAACGCGCCCGGCCGATCCGGTTTGATGCGTCACCAAAGTCTGGCCAAGCATTTTCTCCGCAACTTCGCGCGCTTCTTTTGGCGATTTCACGACATGCACGCCGCCTTTAAAACCGTTTTGAAACGTTCCCTTCCCACGCCCGCCGGCGTGCACTTGCGCTTTCACGACAAGATCGACATTTGCCGCTGCGCTCGCTTTTTTCCCACCGCTCGGCGGCGCCGCATCGCTCGGTTGAGGCGGATGCGTCACGAGATCGGATTCGACGCCGGCGACAATTTCGCGCGCGACGAGCTCGGCCTCGTCCGGAGTGGAGGCCATTTTTCCGCGCGGCGTCGCCACTCCGAATTTCTGCAGCAGTTCCTTCGCTTGATATTCGTGAATGTTCATTTGTTAGCGCGAGGGCGTGTTCGATGTGATTAGCCTGCGCCGCGCAGATCGGCAATGAATTTTCTCGCGCCAAAAATTAAATGCGCTTCGGCTTGCAAAGCGCACTTGCGCCGCAAAGTTGGCGGCGGTGCAAAACGAAGCAAAGATCGACAACGCGGTTGCGAGTAAACGATTGCTCGCCTCGGCCGCGAAAAATATCCGCGCGCTGCTCACGAACGCGCCGTCCGATCTTTACTCGCGCGTCATCGACGAGCTCGTCGCGGGCGAGCATTGGGATGAACTGAACGATCGCTTTTACAAAACGCTCGAGTTCGGCACCGGCGGATTACGCGGGCGAACGATCGGAAAAATTGTCACCAAAGGCGAGCGCGGCAATGCCGGGCCTCACGATCGTCCGCAATTTGCATGCGCCGGCACCAACGCGATGAACTCCGCGAACGTGAATCGCGCGACACAAGGCCTCGTCGCGTATGCGAAGGAGTGGCACACGAAAAACAAGATCGAGAGTCGCCCAAAAATCGTCATCGCGCATGACACGCGTTTTTTCTCCGACGAGTTCACCGATCTCGCGGCCAAAGTTGCATCCGAGAACGGTTGCGACTTCACCGTGCGATATTTGAATGCAACGGCCGGGATCGTTATTACCGCGAGTCACAATCCGCCGCATGACAACGGATACAAAGTCTACTTCGCCGACGGTGCGCAGGTCATCGCGCCGCACGACCGCGGGATCATCGAAAAGGTGAACGCGATCGCCAGCGAAAGTTACGAGCCGCTTCCGAAAGATCGACAAGGAAAGATCACCACGCTCGGCGCGGATGTTGATGAAGCTTACATGAAACGGCTCGAGTCGATCGTGATCGACCGCGGCGTGTTCGAGCACGCAAAATCCCTGCGCATCGTTTTCACACCCTTGCACGGGACGGGAGCAATCACGCTTCGGCCAATGTTGAAGCGGCTCGGTTTCAATTTCGAAATCGTTCCAGAGCAGGAAAAAGCGGATCCGCGCTTTTCGACTGTGAAATCGCCAAATCCGGAAAACGCGGAAGCGCTCACGCTCGGGATCGCGCTCGCGAAAAAAACTAACGCCGACATCGTGATCGCGACCGATCCGGATTGCGATCGAATCGGCGTGGCCATTCGTGATCCGAGCGGCGAAATGAAATTGATCAACGGCAACCAGATCGGGTCGCTCCTTTTGTATTACCGGCTCAAGAAATTTTTCGAACTGGGCGTTTTGAACGAAGAGAATCGGGCCCGCGCGGTCACGATCAAAACTTTCGTCACCACCGACATGCAACGCGTCATTCCGGAAAGTTTCGGCGTGCGCTGCGTCGACACGTTGACCGGCTTCAAATATTTCGGCGCGAAGCTCGAGAAATATGAACGCGCGCTGCCGGACGAAATCCGGAAGAAATATCGCCAGATGTCGGAGGAAGAAACGCGCGCCGCGCGTTTGAAACATTCGTCGTTTTACGTTTTCGGCAGTGAAGAAAGTTATGGATACAGCGGCGCCGATTTCGTCCGCGACAAAGATGGCAACGCCGGCGCGATCATGTTTTGCGAAATGGCTGTCTACGCGAAGTCGCGCGGACGCACGGTCGATCAGCTGCTCGATGAAGCGTTCGCCGGCCTCGGTTATTTCGAAGAGAAGAACGCGTCGATTTATTTTGAAGGCGCGGAAGGCGCGGACAAGATCGCGCGCTTGCTCGAATCTTACGTGAACAATCCGCCGAAAGAGATCGCCGGTTCCCGCGTGACCGGCATCACCGATTTTGAGAAGCAGACCATTCGCGACGTCGAAGGCGACCAGATTCCAAAACAGAAGATGTCGATCTTCGAATTGGAAGATCAAACGCGGATTGCAGTGCGCGGTTCCGGCACCGAGCCGAAGATCAAATATTACATCTTCGGCCGGCGATTGCCGGAAAATGGAAAGTTTAGCGAAGACGAACTGGCGGCGGTCAAAAGCGAGATCGGTCGCCGATTACAAGACGTTTGGGCGTTCATCGAGAAAGACGCGCACGCTCGCGCGAAGTGACCGGCAAGAGAATTGCTATAAAGCGGTCGTTATGCAGCGCGAAATCAACCTGAGCGGCGGCGAGATTACGCTACTCAAGACGTTGGGCCTGTCCGGGACACCCTTTTACGGAAAGCTCCTGGTCAACCATGTCGCCGACATGGAACAGGCGGAATTCCTCGACGACCTGGTCGGATTGGTCGAGCTCGGTTACGTGATTTCCGACAAGGTGAATGTGCGAACAATGGAAGATGTCGAGCGCGCGGTTTTTCGCGTGAACTCTTCCTACGCGCGCGACCTGAAGGACGCCATTCAACCCGGACGCCGTCGCGAAAAAGAGCAACGCCGTCGCCGGCGCGGCTGATCCAATCCCGCTTTGGGATTTGGAGTTTGTGATTCGCAGCCTGTAGTATCGCTGCGTGTTGCAACGATTCACAAAATTCTGGCCATGGCTGGCTGCGGCCGCGAGCGGGTTGCTCGGAGTGTTTTGTTTTCCGCCATTCGATCAAAGCTGGCTTTGCTGGATCGCACTCACGCCGCTGATCGTCGCGGTTTGGTTTTCTGGTGAGAACGCACGCCGCCGCTGGCTGCGGAATCTGTTACTCGGTTATGTCGCGGGCCTGATTTTTTTCACGTTCGCCTTCAGCTGGCTCGGCTCGCTCGGCTATCTCTATCAAAGTCTTTTTCTCCATTCCCTCTCGTTTCTCTTGTCGATCTATCTCGCGATGCACTTCGCGTTTTGGGCGTGGTTCATCGGATTTCTAAAACCGCCAACGTTCACCGCATCGTGGCGCAATCTGCTTGTGGCATTTGTCGCGGCTTGCGCATGGACGACTCACGAATGGGTGCGCGGCTGGTTGTTTAGCGGTTTCGGTTGGAACGGGCTCGGCGTCGCCTTGCACAAACAAACGCCGATGATCCAGATCGCCGAGTTCACCGGCGTTACCGGACTTTCCTTCGCGGTCGCGTTCGCAAACATCATTGCCGTCACAACGCCGATCCGACTTTTTGTCGAAGCGAAGACGCATCGAGTCCGAGCGCATTTCGATCTGACAATGACGCTTGTCGGAATCGTTGGGCTGCTCTCGTTCGGATTGAATCGAATGACAACGCCCGTTTCATCAACGAAACCGATTCGCGTCGCCGCGGTTCAAGGGAACGTGCCGCAGCTCGAAAAGTTGGATCCGCAATCTGCGCCACAAGTGTTCGGAAAGTTCCGGCGCTTAAGTGAGATCGCGATGCGCGCTAATCCCCCGCCCGATCTCCTTGTCTTGCCCGAAAGCTCGCTCCCAGGCGACTGGATGGACAAAGGCCTGCGGCAATTCGTTAGCCAGATTGTCGCTGGTTATCAAACCGATCTTCTTTTCGGTGTCGACGACGTCGACCAGGAACACTCTTACAACGCCGCCGTCCTTGTTGCCGCCTCGGAAGGCCGGACCGAACTTTACCACAAGATTCATCTCGTCCCCTTCGGCGAATATATTCCGCTGCGGAAATCCTTTCCGTTGTTCGCCGCCATCGCAAGCACGTGGGTGCCTGGCGATTTCGCCCGCGGAACCAAGCACACCGTTTTTAATCTCACGAATCCCGATGTTCATGTCGCGCCGCTGATTTGTTTCGAAGACACGGTCGGCGATCTCGTTCGGCATTTTGTTTCCAACGGCGCGAACCTCCTGGTCGACATCACGAACGATGGATGGTTTTTACATTCCTCGGCTTCCCAGCAACATCTCGCGAACGCAAAGTTTCGTTGCGTGGAAAACAGGCGGCCGATGGTGCGCGCTGCGAACACCGGCGTCACTTGCTTCGTAAGTCAGTTCGGCCGCATCGCGGATTATTTGCGCGACGACATTGGCGAAACTTTCGGCGAAGGAATGCTCACCGGGGAAGTTGCGGTTCCGCAAGATCGACAATTGACCTTTTACACCCGCCACGGCGAATGGCTCGCCGAGATCTCCGCTGCGATCACCGTCGCGGCCATCGTTTTCTTTGTCCTCAGACGCAAAGTTGCGCGATAAATCAGCGATGGCCGTCGAAATTCCACTCGATCATCTGTCGGTGCTATGGCCGAACGACCTTCGCGGCGCAAAGATCGGCGCGCTGCTTCATCCGGCGTCAGTTTCGTCCAAACTCGAGCATGCATCGAAGATTCTCGAGCAACTCAATGGCGATCTCTTTCAACTGCGCGCGTTCTTCGGTCCGCAGCACGGCTTTCTTGGCCAGACGCAGGACAACATGATCGAATGGAAAAGCTACGAGCATCCGCGCCTGAAGGTTCCCGTTTACAGTTTATACGGCGAGCATCGCGAGCCGACACCGGAGATGCTCAGCGATCTCGACGCGGTGGTTGTCGATCTTCAGGATATCGGCGCGCGTTACTACACGTTTATTTGGACGCTGTATTTGTGCATGCGCGCCTGTGAAAAGCATGGCGTGCACGTTGTCGTGCTCGATCGGACGAACCCGATCAACGGCGTGAGCGTTGAAGGTCCACCGATCGAAAAGAGTTACGAATCGTTCGTCGGCATGCATCCGATTCCGATTCGCCACGGCAAAACGATCGGCGAGCTGGCAACACAATTTCGCGACGAAGCTTTTCCGAAATGTCGATTGTCTATCTTGCCGATGAAAAATTGGGAGCGCGCAATGTGGTTCGATGAAACCGGCCTCGCCTGGGTCATGCCGTCGCCGAACATGCCGACGCTCAACACGGCCACGGTTTATCCGGGAATGTGTTTGCTCGAAGGAACGAACATTTCCGAAGGCCGGGGCACGACGCGTCCGTTCGAAATTTTCGGCGCACCGTTCATCAACCCGCAAAAACTTTGTCGTGAGCTCAACGATCTAAATCTTCCGGGCGTTTACTTTCGCGAAAATTATTTCCAGCCGACGTTCCAAAAATTCGCGGGCGAACTTTGCGGCGGTGCACAGATCCACTTGCTCGATCGAAACGCCTACCGCTCATTTCAAACAGGCATTGAAATCATTCGCAGCATCCGGAAGTTGTATCCGGAGTCGTTCGCGTGGAAACAGCCGCCTTACGAATACGAAACCGAGAAGCTGCCGATCCAAATTTTGCTCGGCGGCCCCGCCGAAGATTATTTCGCGGACTGATCGCGAGCTCTCTCGCGGCCGGTTCGTTGTCGATCTTGCAGTGCGCGTACGCAGACATTCCATGGCCCGAGGTTGCGCAGCGTCTGAAGATCGAGAACGAAAGACTCGAGCGGCGGCCGGGCGGGCACTCGGGGGAATATTTCATTGTCTGCACGCTTTACTACACGCCGAAAGAATCCGGATTCACGGCCGACCTTGGTTTCGATGCAAGTCGCGTGACAAAACGAGGGCTGCGCGGCCGGACTTATCCGCGCGATTTTCTGCGCTCGGTAATGAAAGAAGGCTACGGCCGGATTTCGGTTCCGGTAAACGGCCGGAATTACATTAAGTACTACGGCGGCTCGTACAGCTTTGCCGGTCCGCCAAGCGGCGGTGGCGGCGTTCTCGTTCCCCATTTTTCTGCGGCGGCGAGATTATCCGGATCGCTTCGACGCGGAATGATTGTCGAAACCGCGTCCGCCGAGGTGCAGCGCGTTTTCGGCAGCTCGCGTTGGAAAGTCGTCGATACCGGCGGCGGCTTGCACCGTTGGCAGATGGATTGTTATTACGGCGAGGACGAACCGCTCGGTCCCGGCAAACTGATGGCGCGACCGCGCGGGACAACGTTTGAATACGCATACTCGACCGCGCGTGCCGGTCGATGAGCGGTTTTGCGGGTCGAGTTCTTTGCGCGGGGCCGACACAACATGCAGGGGTCGATGTGTGCGGAACGGACTCCAATCGCATCACGCTTTTCCCAGAAAATTGCCTGCAAGTAGACGAAACTCGAAGGTTTATCACCGATGGACATCTTAAAACCGATTCGCTATTTCTGCCTGGCTGTGACCGCGATGTCGCTTATGATCGCGATCCGTCCGCAGGGCTGTATTGCCAAGATCACCGCCGGACTGTAATGCTCTGCGCCTTTGAAAACGTTCTCTGTCATCTGTTCCCTCTACCTCGGCCTGCTCGGTTCCGTTTTCGCCTACGGACCGACAGGGCACGAAATCGTCGGGGGCATCGCCGACAAACTCATCGCGAACACCCCTGCCGCTGAAAAGATTTACGCGTTGACCGACGGCATCACGTTGGAGCGCGCGTCGGTCATTCCGGACGAGATCAAATCCTGGGACAAGAACGGCGTCGACGATACAAACGCCTTTCCGCATTACGCGAAGACTCCCAAGATCGACAATCAACTGCGCGAGTTCTGGCGCGCGAATCCGCCGACGCAGGATCCGAAATCAGCGGTGCCATCGCATCACTGGTTTCATTACACCGATGTGCCGGTGTTGAATCCGGAGAAATATGCCGACGGCAAAACCGGCCGCACGCAATGGGACATCGTTCAGATGATCGGCTTTTGTGTGGATGTTCTTCGCGGCGATGTTCCCGAAAACAATCCGCGCAAAATCACCAAGCCGATCGCGGTCCTCTTGCTCGCGCATTACGCAGGCGACATTCATCAGCCACTGCACGTCGGCGCTGAATATTTCAATCACGCCGGCGCAGCGGTCGATCCGGACAAAGGACAAGCCGGCGTTGAAGATGAAGGCGGGAACACGCTCATTCTCGAACTGCTTCACGGCCGCCCGGATATTATGGCCAAGCGCGGAATGAAATTGCACGGATTTTGGGATCACGACGCGGTGATGGCGAACTTGCCGCCGATCGCGCCCGATCTGAGCAAGGACGACCGCTACAAAAAGATCGAGCAGGCCAAGCGCACAATTATCGACGCTTGCATCAAAGAGCAACCGCATGACTGGCGTGCGCCCGCTAACATCGCGCTGAAAAATTACGGCGAATATTGGGCGAACGACATTCTGTCGCTCGCTCGCGAAGCGCACGAACGACTGCAATTCATCAATGTGCACGAAACGATCGATCAGGGAAAAACGGTGATGGCCGGCGACGTGCGTGAAAAAAATATGCCCGACCGCGTCGGTTACGCGGACTGGGCGGCGAAGACCGTTCGCGAGGAATTGCAGCGCGCGGGTTGGCGTCTTGCGGATTTGTTAACCCAAGCGGTTGGATCGACATCGACCAGCTCGACCGCGCCAGTCGCGTCGCCGGAACCGATCATCGCGCCGCCGGGAAAAACCGAAGACACAGCTGCACCACCGATTGAATCTTCTGCCGCGCCAGCGGCAACCGCCACTGCGGGTCCGCAGCTCGGACAATATCCCGCGAATTACAAAGAGATTGTCACCACCTGGATGAAAAAATATTCGCTCGATGCGTCACGC
>QHOZ01000093.1 GCA_003219495.1 Verrucomicrobiota bacterium
GACAAGCTGAAGCCCAGAGCAATGTTGCCGGCCTGATCGATTGCGGCGCTACCCATCCAACGATAATTCGAATCCGGCGCGTACGTGCCCTGTTGGAAAACTGTCGGCGTAGTGCGCGGCGAACGAATCTCGTACCAACGAATACCAACGCTCGAGCCTGCGGTTACGCTGTGGTTGACCACCAACGCTTCGTGATCGCCAAAATTGCGGTAGGCGAGGCGATACATCAGCCGGTCCGACAATGAATCCAGGCGTTGAGTAGTTCCTGATTGAGGAATACACGTTCCAGTCGCGCCGCACGCTTCTGAATACGACGCCACGGTCAGCGCAGTCGGTCCGGTGAAAGTTGAACTCGCCGGCGTACTCCAATCCACGTGAAACTTCCAGAACGCGAGCGTGCTCGTCGTGGCGCCAAGACCGAGAACGTAATTTGGCGAACCGGCCGGTGGTTGGCTGGTGCCGGTCATGTCGGCGGGCAACAAACCGCCGTAAGTCGTGCTCGTATTGAAACACTGCTGCGTCGCCGCCTGGCCGAGCAACATTTTGCTTCGATCGTACGCGCACACTGTCGACCCTGCGAAAACGCTGCCGCCGCCGGAGAACATGTTGAACGTCACGTAGTACGCGTCCGGCCACACGCCCATCTTCGGGTAGTCGGGGAAATTGCTGTAGGTGTACGAGTAGCGATACCAGGAGCCGGTCGGGTCGGCTGTTTGTGAAACTGCGATGCACTGCAAATAAGGCGTCGAGTTCACCGAGAACTGCGAAATGATCCAGCGATTCGCAATTCGATCGTAAACTACTGTCGGGTCACCGTCGTTGTTCGATTGGCAACCGCCGCCGAATCCGCTCCACAAGGTGTTAATCGGCACCGGGCCGTAAAGAAGGCCGCCGCTCTTATTATAGATGGCGAAATCCGTGTTCACGGTCTGGACGTAATGGTTCGGACCAACGTCGCCATTCGTGTCCGGTGGTGCGGCATTAACGCTGAAGCCGGCAACGCCGTTGCCGATGCCGTCAAAGTTCGTCGAAGTCACGGGCGCGGCTGCGGCGACCAGCGCCTGGCGTTGCACCACGGGATCGGTCGTCACGCGACTCGTCGGCCGCGGCAATCTCTCGTGATCACGCTCCATCAGTCCGCCTTGTCGGGGTGCTGGCGGCATTGCGAATAATGGCGGCGAAACGTCACGATGATTTTCCCGCTGCGTCTGCGGCGAGGTTTGAACGACCGCCTGCGACTGGTCGGCCGCCGCGGGTGTGAGGTCCGCGTTCAGCTTAAAGCTGGATACCATCGAGATGACGGCGGCAATGAAGAGAACGGCGGCGAGACTGAGCTTACGATATGACATACGGGTTAAACCAGGCGGGAATGAGTGTTTCGGAGTGGACGGATAGCCGACAGAATAAAGCAAGTTTTACGCGAGAACGGCGCTGGCCGTCGAGGCGTTTGTTTCAGTCGGCGAATGCAAGTTTTCTGGGGGTTAGGTTATGAATTTGGGGAACAAAGACGCAGAGGCTAGCAGCTTTATTCAACCGGGCAAGCAACGACATTGCCGGGGGCGCGCGGCTTGAAGATTGGCTTCTGCGCTGACAACTGGAGCTAGCGCACTTCGCCGTTATTGCGCCTGCGGAAGCAATCGCGCTTTCGCATCCGCTGAGAGAGACGATTGCGCGATCCAGTGCTTCCAATTGCGTGTTGCGCGAATTTTGATTGGCGATTGTTTGCGCCCATTCGAGAGCGGTCTGCGGATCGGTGGTAATCAGCTTTTGCACGAGCGCGCTGACACCCGCGTCGTGCGATTTTCCTTCGGGCAAATTTTCCAACCACGTGCCGGCCGCGCCGACATCGTACTGCGCCCAACGATTGATCAAACTCTCGCACGCGCGCTCACGGTTTGCGCTTTCAGGCAACGAACTCGTCCACGCGCTCGCCGCTCGCGGATCGCTCGCCGCCCAGTTCCAAACGATTCCGCCGGCTGCGTTCGCTTGCGCCAGGCCGGGCGGAAGTTGCGTCAGCAAAGTCGCGGCCTGGCTCGGATCATCCTCCGCGATCACGGAGATGCTCCTGGGCAGAAGAGCGCTACGCGTTTCCGCTTCGCCAAGACTTTCTGCCCAATGCAGCGCAGCTTGCGCGTCGTTCCGCGCCCATTGCCGGCAAATGTTATCCAAAAGTTGATTGCGATCGTCGCCTTTGCCAACGTGGGACGCGAACTCTGCTGCGCTTTGCGGATCTTTCTCGCTCCACTGCGAGGTGATGCTTTGCAATGCGCTTCGCCGCGCCTGACCCTCCGGAAGCTTTTGCGCCCACGCGACCGCGGATTGCACATCATTTCGGGCAAGTTGAATCGCCAGCAATGTCACCGCGTTGTCGCGCGATTTTCCAGGAGCCATCCCGTTCACGAAATTTTCCGCGCCGGTCGGATCGTTACCGATCCACGTCGTGAGCACATTTCGTAATGCCGCGTCCCGCGCTTCGTTCGGCGGCAATTTTTGCGTCCACTCCAATGCCGCCTGCACATCATTCGCCGCCCACTGCCGCGCGATGTTTGCGATCACTTGATCGCGCGCCGGACCTGATGGCAGTGACGTGACTGCCCCGGAAGCTTCTTCCGGATCTTTGTTCGCCCATGCCGAAAAAATACTTTGCAGCGCGCGGGTGCGCTCCTGATCGGAACGCAAGCCGTTCGCCCACGCGAGCGCGGCTTCGGGATCTTGTTTGCCCCACGTCGATCCGATCGCCTGCAACGAAATTTCGCGGCTGGAATGATTCGTCAGTTGAGCAGCGGACTCAGCTGCGCGAAGCGGATCGCTCACCGCCCAACGACTGAAGATTGGCCAATAAAAATGCTGACGCGATTTTTCCGCGGGCAAGCTTTGCAAGATCGACAACGCGGTCGGCGGATCTTTTTCAGACAACGTCGCGAGAACGGCTTGGACCGTTCTATCGCGCTCGGTGCCGGCGGGCATTTGTTGCGCCCACGCCATCGCCGCCGCCGGATCGCGCTGCGCCCAACTGCTCAGCGCGTTCGACAACGCCGCGCCTCGCGTGGAAGCGGTCGAGATATTGCGACCAAACTCGAGCGCAGCTTTCGGATCGATCTCCGCCCAACGGCCGAGAACGAGCAAGGTCAACGCATCGCGCTGTTCCTTTTGCGGAATCTTTTCCGCGAACGCCAACACATCGCCGACATTATTCTCATTGATTAGGTAGGAGAATTTTCCAAACGAATCGTAAAGCTGCGATGTGCCGTTGGCGCTGAGAACATTTTTGATCTCGGAATAAATATCGCCGCTTGTTCCCGCGGCGTTGCTCGCACTTTGCGTTGACGCGTTTTTTGGCAGCGAGCTTTCAGTTGGAGCGGTGGAATTTTTACCGCCTGCAACCGCACTTGTGCGCGAGACCGAAGTTGTTGAAACCGAAAGTCGTCCAATCGCGATCCCGGCCAACAACGCAACAAGAGCAATCCAAACGACGCGGTTCATTCTAGCGAAGCATTGTCGATCTTTTCTGTCCGCGCTCAAAAGAAAAAAGCGCGCCGCCGCTGTTCGGCGGCAGCGCGCAAATTTTCAGCCCTAAAGGCCGGAGAGATTACAGATTAAACTTCTGATCGAGCACGACCTTGCCGCTTTGAACAACGACCACTTCCGCGGTGGCGAAAGTGACGTCGGTGATCGAGGCGGTCCAGTTGTTGTTCGGGCAACCGGCGGCCTTGGCCGACGGATTTGGCGGCGGAGGCGTGGTCAGGCACGCGCAAAGATTTCCGTTTTTGATTTCAGTAGCCGGAAACGTTTGCGTGGCGCTGGGTTTGACCGGTACTTTGTTTTGTCCGGGTGCGGCCGTTCCGCCTTGGTTCGTGCAGAGCGTTGTCGCGGTGCCGGTGGTTTTCACCGTGATCGTGACGTCGGCGTTGCCGAGACCAGCGAGGCAGAGGCAGCTTTGCAATTGCGTGCCTTGATCGCTAAAGGTCGGAGCGCTGTTGCTCTTGAAGTGGACGTTGGCCGCGTGAGCGACTGCGGCGGCAATGAACGCCAGGGCAGTTGTGATGACTAAGGGTTTTAAACGTTTAAACATAATATAGTGGATTGTTCCGATTGACTGCGGGGGTGCGATTATTGAGTATTTTTATAATTACTGTCAAGATCAATGACAGCGCGCCTAACGAATTTTAGACGACTTCTACCGGGCATTTCGGCAGCGCCTGCATAAACGCACGCCCGTAAGGCTTTGTGACGATGCGGTTGTCCAAAATGACCACGATCCCGCGGTCGGTCTTTGTTCGGATCAATCGCCCAACTCCTTGCCGAAGTTTCAAGATTGCTTCCGGCAATGAAAACTCCGTGAACGCGTCACCGCCGCGTTCCTGAATCAGCTCGAGCTTCGCTTCAATCAGCGGCGTGTCCGGAACCGCGAACGGCAATCGCGTGATGATCACATTCGAGAGCGCTTCGCCCGGAACATCCACTCCGCTCCAAAAACTGTCCGTGCCAAAAAGGACGCTACGCGGCGTGGATTTGAATTCCTCGAGCAATTTCGTTCGTGGCGCGCCGCCTCCTTGCAAAAATAGATTCATTCCTTCGTCCGCGAAGAATTTTTCCATTTCGCCGGCGACGCGTTGCATGTCGCGATAGCTGGTGAAAAGAACGAATGCGCTGCCGTCCGTCTCTTTCACGAAATGGCCGATCCAGCGTTCGAGTTCTTTCGTGTAACCGGCATCGCGCGGATCGGGCATTTTGCGCACGAGAAACATTTTCATCTGCTTTTGAAAATCGAAGGGGCTGCCGAGTTGCAACGGCTCGGCCTCGGTTGCGCCAATGCGCTCTCGGAAATACGCAAGATCTTCGCGGCCGACCGCGAGCGTTGCGCTCGTCATTACGCAACAGCAATTGTCGCGGAAAATCATTCGACGCAGATGCGGCGCAAGATCGACCGGCGCGGCGTTGAGCGAGAGGAATTGCGCGGTCTTGCCGGTGCGCTCAACCCAGTAAACGTGTTGCGGCGCCGCTTGCTCCAGAAAAGTCGCGATGCCCTCGCGCGCGTCGCGGATTCGTCGGGCAAATTCCTGCAGTTCCGCTTTCAAAACTTCGTCGTCCGCGCGCTTCACCACTTCATTGATCCGCGCCTGAAGCGCGACGAGCCGGCCGGTGATCGTGTCCGGAACGAGATCGACATCGCGCACGCGAAACTCGCGGCCTTTGCGGAAATCAGATCGCGACTCGGCCGCGTCGAAAAACTTCTCCACATCGTCGATCAACTCGGCCGCTAGCCGCACACCCGCTGCATCACGCATGACAGTGAACAATCCTTTTTTGGTCCGCGCGTTGTAGAGGCGCTGAATTGTCGATCTTAATCCGTACTGCGAAACGCCGATGCCGATCTGCTTCGACGCCACTTGCTCGACCGTGTGCGCTTCATCAAAAATGATGAAATCGTTCGGGAAAAGGAACCCGCTCTCTCGTCCTTCTTGTTCCTGCGGCGAACCGAGTAGCATGAAGAGCAACGTGTGATTGAGCACGATCACATCGGCCACGAGCAATCGCTTTCGTGCTTGCTGATAAAAGCACCGCGGATTTTGGCCGCAGGTTTTTTGAGTGCAGATATGCGCTTCGCTGCAAACTTGCGTCCAGACTTTTGGCTCGGGCTCGATCGACATGTCGCTCAACGTGCCGTCGCGCGTTTTGCTCGCCCAATCGGCGATGCGCAGGAGCTCATTCTCTTCCGGGCCGGTAAATAATTCCTTCGAATTCTGCAGCGCTCGCTCCAATCGCCGCGGACAAATGTAATTCTGCCGGCCTTTCATCAGGGCGGCTTCGAACTCCACCGGCAGAACTTTTTTCAGGATCGGAATATCTTTATTAAGAAGCTGCTCCTGAAGATTGATCGTGTGAGTCGAGATAATCGCCTGGTGCCGGCCTCAACCACGAGATGTCGATCTTCCTCGAGCGCTCGCGCGATCGCGCCGGCCATTTCCTGCTGCTGCGGGCGGAACTCGAAGTTCTTCGCCTTCGAGAGAAGACCGTCCTCGGAAAAAATAGTGCGGACACGTTCGACAAAGTCGGTGCCTAAACTGTCTTTGAGCGCAATCATCCTCGGGAACTGATTTATGGTTCGGGGATGCTATTGTAATCCGCAATCCGCAATCCGAAATCTGCAATTCTGATGAAACTGCTCGATCGTTACGTCATTCGCAATTTCTTGCAGGCGTATTTTTACTGCATCGCCGGCTTTCTCTCCATCTGGCTCATCTTCGACATCTCCGACAACATCTCGACCTTCATCGATCAGAAATTCGGCTTTGCGTTGACGGTGAAATATTACGCGACCCAGCTCCCGGAAGTTTTCATCATTCTGCTGCCGGTGGCGTTGCTCCTCGCGCTGCTCTTTTCACTCGGGCGAATGTCGCGCGCGAACGAGATTGTCTCGATGCTGACCGCGGGTGTCAGTATCCCGCGTCTTCTCACGCCGTTGATCGGTGTCGGTTTGGTAACCGTCGCCGCGAGTCTGGCGCTGAACTATGAGTGGGCCCCGCACGCGGAAATGGCAAAGAAGAATTTCGTCGCGAACGCGCGCGCGCATCAATACAGCGTGCAGGGACAAATCTTTCGTAACCGAACAGATTTGCGGACCTGGTTCATCCAAAGTTTTCGGCCCGGGCACGAGGTGTTCAACAACGTGCAGGTGCTGCAACAGGATTCGCAAGACAACATCATCGAGAATTATTTGTCGCCGCGCGCGACGTATCATCCGGAGTCTCACACCTGGGAGCTCGAGAAGGTGAAGGTGGTTCAATATGACGCCGCTGGAAACGTGACCGACGAAAAATTTCACGACTCGCTCAAGATCGACAATTGGAGCGAAACGCCTTTTCGTCTTGGCAGTGCGAATGTGCGCGCTGAATATCTGAGTTTTCCCGAGCTGCGCGAATATCTGCGATTCAATGCCGACTTCCCCGTCGCGCTGCTCGCGCCGTTCCGGACGCATTTGTATTATCGGCTCGCTTTGCCGTGGACCTGTTTGGTTGTCGTTTGCATCGCCGCGCCGCTGGGGATTGGCTATTCGCGCCGTGGAGTTTTGGCGAGCGTCGCGAGCGCGGTCGTTCTCGTGTTCTCAATGAACTTCCTCACGCACTTGTTTCTCGCGCTCGGCGAAGGCGATCGCATCTCGCCATTCGTAGCCGCGTGGATGCCCAATCTCATGTTCACCCTAATTGGCCTTTATCTGCTCTACCTGCGCGCGACCAACCGCGAGGCGCCGCGCTTTCAACTCGCCGGAGTGCGGCGTATAGTGCGCGATGAATCCGCTGCCTAACGATTGGGCAATCAAACAACGCGCGGACGTTTGCGCCGCGACGCAACGGCCGTTCGAGGCGGGCGAATATTTTTATACGCTGCTCTTTCGCGAGCCGGAAGGTTTTCGCCGCGAAGATTTGAGCGAGAACGCCTGGAACACTCGAAACTCGAACATTCAGCCGTTCTCATTCTGGAAGACCCGCTTCGAACCGTTGCCGGTTGAAACGGAACCGCTCGCAAAAGAAAACGCCGAGCAGTTGTTCCGGCGCTTGATCGCTTCGGAAAATCCGCCGGCAAATGCCTGCTACGTTTTGGCGGCGATGCTTGAGCGGAAACGCGTTCTCAAGCAAATCAAAACCGAAAACGCCGAGAAAGGCCGCGTCCTTATATATGAGCACGGCGTGAGCGGCGATGTTTTCATCGTTCCGGACCCAGGTTTGCGATTGGATGAGCTGGAGCACGTGCAAAACGAAGTCGCGCAACTGCTGAGAAGCGCGGCGTAGATCGACATGAACGCCCTCCCTTGGTTTCAAAATCAATTTCCGCTTTTCCTCGCGCCGATGGCGGGCGTGTCCGACAAGATTTTTCGCCAGATTTGCAAGGAATACGGCGCAGACGTGCTCACGACTGAGTTTGTTTCCGCGGAAGGAATTTTCCGGCGCAATGAGCGCACGCGGGAATATTTGGATTTCGACGAGATCGAGCGCCCGATCGGAGTGCAACTTTTCGGCGGAGACGCCGCGCACATGGCCGAAGCGGCAAAACAAGTGGTCGATTGGGTCCGGCCGGATTTTGTGGATCTAAACTTCGGCTGCCCCGTCAACAAAGTCGTTTGCAAAAACGGCGGCTCGGCGTTGCTCAAGGATTGTCCGACGCTCGCGAACGTCGCCGACTCGGTGGTTCGCGCGATTGCGCCGGTGCCGACAACTGCGAAAATCCGGATCGGTTGGGATGACAACTCGATCAATGCGGTTCGCGTCGCGAAAATTTTGGAGGAGCGCGGGATCTCAGCGTTGACGGTTCACGGCCGCACGCGCGCGCAAGGTTATTCCGGCGCGGCAGATTGGAATGTGATCGGCGAAGTCGCGTCCGCCATTGGTATCCCAGTCATTGGGAACGGTTATCTCGCGAACCCCGGCGACGTCGCGAAACGGAAACGCGAAACGGGAATCGCGGGCGCAATGATTGGCCGCGCGGCAATGAGCGCGCCGTGGATCTTTCGTGAAACAAAAGCGTATCTCGCGAACGGCTCCGTTGTCGATCCACCGACGCTAGCCGGGCGCTGGCGGGTGATTGTCAGACATTGCGAATTGATCGTGCGCGATTGGGGCGCAGAAGACGCTGCGATCCGCTCGATGCGCGCGCGCTTGATGGCGTATTCGAAATCGATGCCGGAAGCAAAACGGCTGCGCGAGAAGTTTTCGCAGGTCTCGACGCTTGCCGAGATTGAAGCGATCGCCGTGGAAAATATTTCGCAAGTTGAACGATCGACTATTTTGGCGGCGGCGTGATGAGCACTGAAACGGCGAGTCCTAATTTCAAGGTCGGCAACGAGAAGCTGATTCGCGTTACCGACAAGGCCGCAAACAAGCTCGCGTCGTTACTGAAGCGGAAAGGAAATCCGAGCGGCGCCCTACGCCTGGCGGTCGTGGGCGGCGGTTGCTCCGGACTTCAATACGCGATGGATTTAGTCGATGGACCGAAAGAGCGCGACATTCTCGTTCCGACTTCGAGTGTGCGCATCGTTGTCGATCCAAAGAGCGCGCTGTTCGTGAGCGGCTCAGTCCTCGATTACAGCGAGGATTTGCAAAAAGGCGGATTCAAAGTCACAAACCCCAACGCGGTCGCACACTGTTCGTGCGGCGAAAGCTTCGCGGTGTAACTTCTCCTCCGCCTTTTTAATTTCTCCTTTTACCGATCGCTTACGGCGTCGGAGACGGCGAAGCCGACTCACTCGCAGAAGGTGATGCTTCAGCCTTCTTCTTCGTGGTCGTCTTCTTGGCCGGCGAGGCTTCGCTCGAAGCCGAAGCCGAGCTCTTCTTCGTCGTGGACGAACCGGAGCTCTTCTTGGTCGATTTAGCAGTCGTCGCCGAAGGCGTTGTGGTCGCGGCTTGGTCAACGCCAGTGCGGTGATCAAAGACAAAACAGGTGTTTTCATATATAAGGTTAAGCTTAACGAGGGCGAGAATGTCGATCCGTGCCTCGTAGAGCAAGCATTAAAATAGTCAGTTTTTTGCCTTCAAATGCGTAGGTTTTTCCCGTAGTTAGCGCGCATGAGCACTCGTATTTTGTTGGCCGGAGTTGTCGGTGGCGTGGTCATGTTTCTCTGGAACTTCGTCGCGCACGACTTCCTGCCGTTCGGTAAAATGGGCGTCCGACCGATGCAAAACGAAGACGCAGTCACGAGCGCGCTCCAATCGAACCTCGCTGACAACAGCGGCTTCTATATTTTTCCCCTCGGAGGCCTGACTCCTGACGCGACCAGAGAGCAACAGCAGGCCGCAATGAAAAAGGCGGAAGAACAAGCGGCCGCGGGCGCGGCTGGAATCCTGGTTTATCGTCCCAAGCGCGTATTCAACTTACCTAAAAGGCTGGTCATTCAGTTTGCGACCGACGTTGCGGAAGCCTTGCTGGCTGTTTTTCTTCTAGCGCAAACCCGCATCAATGGTTTTGGCGGGAAGGTTGGTTTCATTTTGACCGCCGGAATCCTCGCCGCCATCACCACCAACGTTCCGTACGCGAATTGGTACGGATTCCCAAAAGACTTCACGCTCGCCCAAATGATCATGACGACCGTCGGCTTCCTTCTCGTTGGCATCGTGGCGGGTTTGATCCTGAAACCGAAAGAACCGGCGATCGCTTAAAGTTGCTGCGTCACAACCACGAGCTTGTCGCGTTCAAGCGCGATGCTCTTGATGTGCTTCCAAAAAGTGGCGGCTTGAGCGTTGCGCTCTAATTCCCGGCGAAAGCCGTCGTTGAAGCTGCGATTAAACGGCAATGCGAACGTTGTGAGGAATTCCTCCGGGAAAGCGCGACCGTTGGCTACGGCGGATTTCGGATCGAAAACAAATTCCTCGCGTGCGAAGGTGAATCTGAAGCGCACGGTTCCATTCAACCATCGGTCTCGCAGTCGCGGCAATCGCGCGACAGAAAGAGGCACGCTCGTTTCCACCGTCATCACCGAATCAGCGATCGCGACGCGCGCGCGATTGTTCAGATCGGCGAACAACGGTTCGCGCGCGATCATCGCGTTTAACTCCGTCGCGGTGAATTGAATTGTCGTTTCCTCGTTACCGGCCGCGGCTTGTCCGAGGCGATTCAATTTCTCTTCCGCGCTGCGAAGATCGACATCGGACACATTCGCGATTCGCACGTCGGCCGACTGCGGCGCCGTGAACATTGTGATCGCTCGCCCGTAGAGGAACCAGCCGCTTACGCCGAGGACGCCGATGAGGAGCGCGCCGACAATGAGAACAAACAGGCAACCTTTCGCAATACATCCCATCCCCGGTTGAGGCGGAAGCTGTGCGACTTGCTGCGGTGGCGGTTGCGGCGGCAGCGGCGGCGGGGTTTCCATCGCAACGCAAATTCAGGCAAAAACGTGTGCTTGGAAAGTATTTTGCCGAATCGTTAGGGCTTCGAATCGCCGCCGGCGTAAAGCATTTGTCTCGCGCCGGGCCGTTCTTCGATCAGCTCCTCGGCGGGAACGGTGTGAAATGAAACCACCGCCCAATCACCGCTCTTCGAAACGACCGGCCGATGCCAAACGTTCTTCGGAATGGAAATCCAACGCCGCTCGAGCGGCGCGTCCTGCTCGCTAATCAACACGTGCGAGTGCCAGGCGATCTCGGATTCTTCGTCCACGTCGTTAGTCGTTCCGAGCGCGTCGAGTTTCATATCGCCGGATCCGGCGAACGTCAGCATGCGTTGATGACTATTCGGGTGACGCTCTGCTCCCGTGTCCGTTCCCGCGCGCAAAACAAAAACCCACACCGATTGAATTGACGGCGGTAATTCGGGAAGCATCTCGAGAGAAATCGGCTCCCATGTCATGAGCGCGTCGGGCTTCTTCGCGAGATCCGCGCGAACGCGCTCCAGGATTGGGCGGAGTTTATCTTCATTGGAACGCACCAACTCATGCAATTGTTCCAGAACCGCTCGTTCTTGTTTTGTCATACGACTATTTTCTACTTCTCCTTTCCAATTTCTAGACTGTAATTTTATTCGTGAGCGACGCTTTTACTGACTTCGAGCATGCCGGCTGGGAGCGCGTCGCGGACAAATACGATTCCACGTGGGCGAGCTCGACCCGGCAATTCATTCCCCCCTTGCTCGATGCCGCTGAAGTTTCCCCGCAGATGTCGATCTTGGACGTTGGCTGCGGGCCTGGTTACGTCTCGGCCGCCGCTGCCGAACGCGGCGCGACGCCGGTGGGTCTCGATTTCTCGGCGGAGATGATCGCAATCGCGCAGAAGAAATTTCCGGGAATCGAGTTCGGGCAGGGCGACGCCCAACATCTTCCGTTCGCGGATGCAACGTTCGATCGGGTAGTCGCGAATTTCGCGCTGCTTCACCTGTCGAGTCCGGAGCGAGCGATGAGTGAGGCGGGGCGCGTTTTGAAAGCCGGCGGCCGATCGATTCGCGTTCACCACTTGGGCCAAAATTTCGGAGAACCCATTTGTCAAGCTCGTGGACGACGCGATTGACGCGCACGCCAACGTCGATGTCGATCTTCCCCCCGGCCCGCCATTTTATTTGTTCGAGAACGAGGGCGAATTTCGCAAGGCGCTTGAGCGCTCGGGATTCAACGGCGCCTCGATGGAGTTCAAGGTTCACCGGATCGAATGGAAGGTGCCGAGCGCGCAATTTGTTTTTGACGCGGAACTCAACGCCGGTGTTCGCACCGCCGGTCTTCTAAAGCGTCAAACGCCTCAAACGCTTCAAAAAATTCAAGCAGCGATTGAAGAATCAGTGCAGCAATACGCCCAAGGCAACGGCTTCGCGATTCCGAAAGGCGCCTACGTCGTGGCCGCACCGAAGAAATGAAGATCCACGTTTTGGATACGCGGCAACTTGGCTTCGCCGGAATCGTCGCCGCTACCGCGCTCGAAACCGACGACGGCATCGCACTCTTCGATACCGGGCCGGAATCGACCTTCGACAATGTGATTGTCGATCTTGGCCAGGTTGGATTTCAGCCGAAGGACGTTCGTCACGTTTTTCTGAGCCACATTCATTTCGATCATGCCGGCGCGGCGTGGCGGTTCGCTCAGATGGGCGCAAAGGTTTACGTGCATCCGCGCGGCGCGCCACACTTGATCGATCCGGCAAAGCTGATCGAATCAGCCACGCGGATTTTTGGCGATGACATGCAGCGGTTTTGGGGAACGATCGCGCCCGTTCCGGCCGAACGCGTAAAGATCTTGGAAGACAACGAAGTTGTTCGTGTGCCGCCGTTCGAGATCCGCGCCGTCGCAACACCCGGTCACGCGAGCCATCATCACGTTTATCATTGGGAAGACAACGTCTTCGGCGGCGATGTTGCCGGTGTGCGAATTGGAAATGGTCCGCCAATTCCGCCGTTCGTCCCTCCGGAATTGCACGTCGAATCGTGGCGCGAATCGATCGCGAAGATTCGCAACTTAAACCCGGCGCGTCTTTATCTGCCGCATTTCGGGAAAGTTGAAGGCTCGATCTCAGATCATTTGGACAAACTGGACGAACGCGTCGTGAAATGGTCCGAGTGGTTTAAAAACAAAATCCGTAGCGGATCGAACGAAGAACAATTGCGTTCCGAGTTCGCAACACTCGAGCATTCAGAGATAGAAGCTTTCGCGTCGGCGGGCTCACTGGTAAGTTTGTATGAAGCGGCCGATCCGAGTTCCATGGCGGTGCCCGCAGCGATCCGTTATTGGACGAAGTTTCACTCGGACGCGCTCGGAAAATAATTCGATTCGCGCGCACGCGGTTTGCTTTTTCCTAGCACAGAGGCCCCCATGCCGGTCGTTGATCAACAAATGCTGGAAGCGTTGTTGCCGCTCGCTTACGAGTGGGCAAGAGGCTTGGAAGAATTCGCGCTCAGCCACGGTCATCCTCTCGGAACGACTCACGCCTACGATGCGCATTTGGCCGGAGTGAAAGAGTGCGACCGCGTCCGCGTGCTCGTTGTCGATCGAATCCCGTTGCCGGAAGATCCCGCGCTCGCGGAAGCGGCCCGTCGCATTCGCATCATCACGGAAGACACTCGCTGCATGGGTTTCGGTCACGCGCTTCTGATTCGAGCCGATGCCTGGAACGATCGCGAATTGATTGTGCACAATCTCGTCCACATTGCTCAATGCGAGCGCGCGGGCGGATTGGAAAATTGGGTGCGCGAATATCTTGGTGATCGCACGAGCTGCGCGGATTTCACAGTCGGTTCGTTGGAAGAAGAAGCGCGCCGCGTTGCGCACGAGATCTGCGCGCCAGGCGCCGCCGCGTAATTCGTTTTTTCGTCGGCGATTTGAATAGAGCGCGCGCATTGCACGTCCATTGTTCAGTGAAAGGAAATTAGGGCATGCAATTATCAGAAAAAATCAAAACCGCCGGTGCGACCGGTTACATTCTACTTTGGCTACTCGGAATACCGCTTCCGATTTTGTTTCTCATCTTTCTGCTTCGGGGCTGCACATAAGAGAGGGCGAAGGCAGAAGGATGAAGGAAGAAGTAGTTTCATAATTCATCCCTCCTCCTTTATCCTTAGCCGGTGATAACCGGCACCGACATCGCGATCTGGACCGTGTCGGCATTTCTCGCCGTCGGAATCGGCTGGGGGAAGTACTCTAAATATAAGACGCGCGAAAAAATGATTCGCGATTTCGTGGCGATGGATCCCGAGCAGCGCGAAAAACTTCTCGGCCGTTTGCAGCCGGAGCTGCAAATGGAAATCCGCCAGGAGCTCATGAAACGTTTCCGCGTGAAAACGGATCTCTAACTTTGCGCGCGCCAATCTTCGAGATGGCCGCAGCAGTTTCGCCGGCCGATATCGACGAGCAGCATCACGTGAACAATGCGGTTTACCTGCGCTGGGTGCAGGAGATCGCGATCGCGCATTGGAAATCGCTCGCGAGCGTTGAAGCGCAAAGTGAAATTGGCTGGGTCGTACTGCGGCACGAGATCGATTACAAATCCCCGGCCAGTCTCGGTGACGAGATTATTTTGCGCACCTGGGTCGGAGCGGCCAGCCGGTTGAAATTCGAGCGCTTCACCGAAATCAAACGCAAGATCGACAATCAACTTCTCGCCCAAGCGCGAACCGTTTGGGTGCCGATCGATCCGCGCAGTGGGAAACCGACGCGCGTCTCAGCGGATGTTCGGACGCGATTTTCGGTTTAAGCCGCGAGCGATTTCCACTCTTCGGGGCTGAGTTTCAACTTCGCAGCCGCGCAATTGTCCTCGAGATGTTTCAGATTCTGCGTGCCAGGGATCGGCAGCATCACCGGCGAACGTTGCAGCAACCACGCGAGCGCCACTTGATAGACACTCGCGTTGTGCGCCTTTGCGACCGTCTCCGCCGCGCCACCACCAAGCCCGTGGTTTCCGCCAACCGGCGCCCACGGGAGAAATCCGAGGTTGTGCTTTTCGCAATAATCCACTGCGGCGTCCCATTTCCGATCGTCGAAGTTGTAGCGGTTTTGAATGCTGACAATCGGCACGACTTTTTGTGCGCGCTCGATTTCTTCCGCTGAAACTTCCGACAAACCGATGTGGCGGATTTTTCCCGCCTGCTGCGCTTCCTTCAGCGCGCCTAACGAGTCTTCCGCCGGAACTTTCGAGTCGATTCGATGCAGTTGATACAGATCGATGCGATCGATCTTTAAACGCTTCAAACTTTTATCGACGCACGCCTTCAAATAATCAGGCTTCCCATTCGGCACCCATTGGCCGGGACCGGGTCGCGTGAGTCCGCCTTTGGTCGCGATGATCAATCCTTTCGGATACGGATGGAGCGCTTCCGCGATGAGCAGCTCGCTCGTTTCGGGGCCGTAGGCGTCGGCGGTATCGATCAGATCCACGCCGAGCTCGACCGCGTGCTTCAAAACTTTCACCGCGTTCGCGCGGTCCGGCGGCCAACCCCAAACGCCTTCGCCCGTGATCCGCATCGCGCCGAAGCCGAGACGATTCACTTCCAAATCGCCGCCGATTTTGAAATTTAGATTGCTTGCCGTGCCAGGTGAGGATGTCGATCCGAAAACTTTTGCGCCGGTCAAAATTGCGGCGCCCGTTACCGCGCTCATGCTCACAAATTCTCTTCGCGTCATTGCCGAATCTGAACCCTCAAGCTTGAACGCTCAACTTTTTCTAGCGGTTCGCGCGCGTCGTCGGCGTGTAGTAATCGCTTGGTTGCAGGAGGAGGCGATCGCCGCTCCAGGCCGCGGTGAAAATATAAACTTTGCCGCTCTTGATCGTGACGATGATTGAAGTCGGGCGGCGCGATTGCGTGTTTGGCAGAGCGAGCGCGGTCACGGTATGCCGCCCCGCCGTGAGCACGCCGCCGTAGTGCTGATTGCGCGGAATGTTTGCAACGCGTTTGCCGTCAATCAACAATCGGATCGACAAATCGGTTCCGAAATTCGGCGCGCGCTGCACAATCAACCGGCCGGTTGGTCCTTTCGGTGTTGGCGCGGGAGTCGGCCGCGGCCGCGCATGCAAGTCGGACTGCGAGACAAGACCCGCGCACAAGATCGACAATGTAATTGTAAAGTTTCTCTTCATTCCTTCTGTCCTCTGTCTGATACAGACCGGTTTACCTAACTCTTGTCACTGTCACGAGGCCAGTGCAACGCCAGTGCGGCTCGCACCTTGGACCTGGTCACTTCACCGTCAAGTTGGCCCGCTCACTGCTACTTTTTTCAACCGTCATGAGCACGGCGGCTCTTCGAATTTTGGCGGTGGACAATGAACCTTCGGTCACGTGTTCGCTCAAATTCATCTTCACCGGCCCTCGTTATGAGCTTTGCGCGGTCGAAAACGGCGACGCCGCACTCGCCCGGCTGGACGCGGGCTCGGAGCATTACGACGTCATCATCGTCGATCAAAAGATGCCGCATATGAGCGGTGTGGAATTGGTCGAGCAACTGCGCAAGCGCGGAGTCGACAGCAAAGTCATGGTTCTCTCCGCCGATATCTCGCCGGAAGTGCGGGCTTCATACGAGCGGATGGACGTGCACTTGATATTTCCAAAACCGTTCGACATCGGGGCGATTCGCGCGGCAGTCGAACGGCTGGCGGCATAGTCGGCAGCCAGGCGCGAGAGCGGCCCGCTCCCTGCTCTTAATATAAGCGCAATGCGTGTCCTTATTGCCGATGACCAACGCACTTTCGGAACGGCGCTCGCCGACATGGTGCGGTATTGCGGCCACGAAGTCGTCGCAGTCGTCGGCTCCGGATTGGAAGCCATTCAGGGATTCTCGCTCCACAAACCGGACCTCGTCCTGCTGGATTACCGCATGCCAAAACTGAACGGCTCGACTGCGTGCCGGCACATTTTGGCGAGAGATCCCACCGCGCGCATTGTTTTAGTTTCAGCCTGGTCGCCGCTCGATGGCGCCGACGACTCGGGAGCGATGTGTTTTCTTCCCAAACCAGTGGATCTCGCGCGACTCAACGCAACGCTTCTCACAATCTCGCAATCGCTTCCACAGCCACCGCTGTATGTCGAAGCCCAAGTGCAAGCGCCGCCTTCGGATCGAATCATCCAGTTCACGCCAATTCAAATTCCTCAGGAAATAATTTCGCCGATCGAGAATTTTCCGATCGCGCCCGTGATTGAAATTGTCGATGTGGATCAAACCAGTTCTCCTGGCGACGTTGCGGCTGCTCTGCAGAAGCCGACTCGCAAGAGTCGCCAGCCTCGCGCGCGCAAGAAATTGAAGCGCGTGTCTTAAGGTTT
>QHOZ01000012.1 GCA_003219495.1 Verrucomicrobiota bacterium
CCTTCGCTGATGAAGTTTGGAACAACGTAAACGGTTTTGATCGTTTCCGGATCGAAGAGAAAGAGCGCGTCGCGCAGACTTGGTTCTTCTTTCCAAAATGCGCATTGCGCGTTGGCAAAAAGTTTCCGGCGCCGAATTTCCGCGGCATGCGCCAACGTCGGCACGCTGGAGTCCGGATTCACCGTCGAGCCGTGGCCAACGATGAGCAGCGCGCTATGGGCCTCGGAAATCACGTTGAACGTTCTACTTCAAAAGTTTACTTTTCAAATTGATGAAGTTTCGGACCTACAAGAACACCGATTTGAAAGTGAGCGAGGTCGGCTTCGGATTGTGGACGATCTCCACCGGTTGGTGGGGAAATTTCACCGAAGGCGAGGCGATCGCGCTCATGCACAAGGCGTTCGACCTGGGGGTCACGCTCTTCGACGCTGCTGACACTTACGGCAATGGCTTGAGCGAGGAGTTGATCGCAAAAGCGTTTCCCAACCAACGCGACCAGGTCGTGATTGCGACAAAAGTCGGCTACGATTTCGTGAATTACGGCGAAGCGCGCGGACGCGGGCAACGCGAGATCCCTCAGGATTTTTCGCCGGAAGCGATCCAGCGCGCGACGGACGCAGCGTTGAAACGCTTGAAGACCGATCGGATCGATTTACTACAACTCCACAACATCCGGATGGAGCAAATTTACGATGACACGCTTTGGAAGGAGCTCGATAAACTCAAAGCGTCTGGAAAAATTCGCTACTACGGCATCGCACTCGGTCCGGCGATTGGCTGGCTCTATGAAGGCGTCAATTGTATTCGCGAGCGCGACGTCACCAGCATCCAGCACATTTATAACATGCTCGAACAACATCCCGGTCGCGCGATGCAGGACGTGGCGACCGAGTGCGGCAAAGACACGATGTTTTTGATTCGCGTGACGCACTCATCCGGAATGCTCGAAGGAAAATACACCGCCGAGACGATCTTTCCGCCGAACGATCATCGCAGCCATCGGCCGCGCAGTTGGCTGCTCAACGGCGTGAAGAAGATCGACAAGCTGCGTTTCCTTGAGAATTCGGAGCGCACCTTGGGGCAAGCGGCCTTGCTTTGGTTGCTCAATGACGATCGCGTCGCGTCCACGCTGCCAAATATTTACAACGAAGAACAACTCGTTGAATTCGCGAAAGCAACGGACTGCCCGCCGCTGACGGCTGACGATCTCGCGAAGATCGACAACCTCTACGCGGAAAATTTCGGCCTTGAACCCGAGGAACCGAAATTCAAAGGCACGATGGAGTTGCCGAAAGAAACAACGGCCGCGGCCTAATCGGACTCGTCTTCTTCGACCGGCTGCGCGCGCCGAACTTGTTGCGGTGCTTCACGCTGGCCGCGTTTGGCCGAGCCTTTGTAAATTTCCTGGAAAATGTCCGCGATCATCGGAGCGGCGCTGCTTCCACCGTGCACGCTTGCGCCAACGTCGCCTTCGTAAACAGCGGCAAACGCGTACTTCGGCGTATCTGCGGGCAAAAATCCGGCGAACCATGCGGCCGTGCGTTCCTTATGCTTCGGCCCCCATTGCGCCGTGCCTGTTTTTCCAGCGACCTTCACTGCGTCGAGCTCAGCTGCATGAGCGGTTCCGGCCGGCGCGTTGACGACATCCATCATCCCCTCCCGAACGTTCTCCATCGTTTCCGGGGATGCGTCGAGCGAACGCTTCTCGCGCAACTCGTATGCGGTCACGATTTGTTGATCGACAGACTGTACCTGTCGCACCAAACGCGTTTGATAAAATTTTCCGCCGTTCGCGATGATCGCCATCGATTGCGCCATTTGCAGCGGCGTCACTTCCACATCGCCCTGCCCAATCGATAAATTGGCAATATCGCCGTTGAGCAATTTACGGCCGTGCGTCGCTTTCATGTATTCATCCGTCGGAATGCGCCCTTCTGCTTCCGCGCGCAACGGGATTCCGCATTTCGCGCCAAATCCGAGCTTCATCGACCAATCAATGATCGGCTGCGCGCCGGTTTTAATTCCGACCTGGTAAAACCACGTGTCGCAGGATTGCGTCAGCGCCTGCACGAAATTCAACGCGCCCTGATCGCCTTTTTTCCAGTTATGAAATGTGACATTGCCGATCTGAATGGCCGGCACGCATTGGAAGAGATCGTTCGAACGAACGGCGCCGGTTTCGAGCGCGGCGATTCCGACCGCGACCTTGAATGTTGAACCCGGCGGATAAGAGGAGCGAAACGCGCGCGCCAGCAATGGAATGTTCGGATCGTCCTGTAGCTGTTTAAATTTTTCCGCGGAGATGCTTGGCACGAAAAGATTGGGATCGAACGTCGGCCACGATGCGAGCGCGAGAACGTCGCCGTCGGTTGGATCGACAATCACGATGGCGCCGCGCTTGGCTCTCTTCTCCAGCGTTTTTTCGGCGAGCTGTTGCAACTGCAGATCAAGCGTGGTGACGACGTTGTTGCCGGGGATCGCGGGCTTTACCAGCTTCTCGGAGGTTTTGCGGCCATCCTTGTCGAACGTGAGCTTGTATTCCCCGTGCTTACCACCGAGCAACTCATTGAACGTTTGCTCGAGCCCTTCGCGTCCTTCCGTTTCCGGCCAGAGCGTTTCGTGATTGTCGATCACGCTGTCGAGATTGCGGCCGGTTTTCCCGGTGTAACCGATGATCTGTCCCGCGCATTTTCCGTTCGGATACGTGCGAACATACATCGGCCGCACAACAAGAGAGTCTTTCGCGCGATCCTTCACCGCGTCGTATTCCGCCCGGTTGAGGTTCTGCGCGATCTCCAAGGGGAGAATGCCGCGATTGTGATAATGGCGCAGGATCGCGTCGTCCGAGATTTTGCCGCTGCGTCCCGTTAATTTCATCGCAAGCGCGATTTTTTCGCGCGTGAAAGCGAGGGCTTTCGCATCGGTGAAATCGAGCGGTGTCGGAAAACTTACCGCGAGGTTGTAGCTGACTTTATTTTGCGCGAGTGGCAATCCGGTCCGGTCGGTGATTTGTCCGCGCGGCGCTGGAACATCCAGCACATAGGTGCGCGCGAGCTTTTGCGTTTCGAACGTGGGAATGACTGTTTCGTCGTCAGCGGCTGCCGCCGGAGTCGCGGTCGGCGTTGGGGCAAGCGATTGCGCCGAAAGCGTGCTCGCCACCGCGAAGATCGACAATAGACGCCAAAGCATTTGCCGAATCTGCGAAGAACTTAATGCTGCTGCAAGAACCGATGGACCTCTTCGGCCAGTTTCGGCCCGATCCCTTCGGTCGCGGCAATCTGCTCAACGCTCGCCTTTCGCAAGCGATTTACCGAGCCGAATTTTCGCAGAAGCAAACTTTTCCGGTTCTGACTCACGCCCGGACAATCGTCGAGAATGCTTTCGTCGATGCGTTTTTTCAGCAGCAATTGATGATATGCGTTCGCGAAACGGTGCGCTTCATCGCGGATTCGCTGAAGTAAATGCAGCGCACCTGAATCCGGCGGCAATTGCAAATCATGGAGACCAAGGCGCTGCAATTCGCGACACGCGGATGAAAGTTGGCCTTTGCCGCCATCGACAATGATCAAATCGGGTAATCGGACCGTGACAAAAGTGCGATCGTTCGTTTCAACTGCGTCCCCGTTGCCCGCGCGCTCCAATGCCTCGGCCGGATTCTCTTGCGAAAACTCTGCGACATCGGGATTTTTGTCGCGCGCTTCGAGCAACACTCGCGAGTACCGGCGGCGCACGACTTCGGCCATGCTCGCGAAATCGTCCTGACCTTCCACGGTTCGGACGCGATATCGGCGGTAACAATTTTTGTCCGCCACGCCCTCGCGAAAACACACCATCGATGCAACGACGTGCGTCGTAGAAATATTCGAGATGTCGAAACATTCCATCACTCGCGGGAGCCGTGGCAATTGCAACGCATCTGCCAGTGCATGCACGTCGGCAATTGGATCGATCGTGCTCGGGAGACTTCCGCGCGTGAAGCGCCGAGTTGCCCGCGTCGTTTGCCGCACATCATCGATCATGTTTCGGAGCTCGGCCGCTTTTTCGAAATCCTGTTTGTCCGCCGCTTCACGCATCTGCGCTTCCAAGGCGTCGATCATCTCTCGCGAGTGGCCTTCGAGGAATTCGCACGCTTGCGCGACTCGCTCGCGATATTGCTCGGCGTTGATTTCGCTCAATCGCACCGGCACTTGATACGTCGACGATTTCAGCTCGCGCTCGCTCGGGCAGCCGCGACCGAATGTGAGCACGCCGAACTTCTTTCGCATCAAATTCAACGTCTGCCGCAACGCGCCGGCGCCGGCGTAGGGACCGAAGTAGCGCGCGTTGTCGTTTTTCTTTAGCCGCGTCAGCCGGAATCGCGGCCATTCTTCGGTCGGATCGACCTTCACGAGCAGAAAACGTTTATCATCGCGAAACGAAATGTTGTAACGCGGCCGGTATTCTTTGATCAGCTTGCCTTCGAGCAACACCGACTCCGCTTCACTGCGAACGATGTGCGTCTCGAAATCCCAAGTCGCGTCGAGCAGCGCGCGCGTTTTCAAATCGGCCTGTGCTAGCTTCGACGGCAAAAAATATGAACTGACACGTTTTCGCAGGTCCCGCGCTTTGCCGACATAGATCACGCGATTGAAACGATCGCGCATCAAGTACACACCCGGTTTGTGCGGCACTTCGTGCACTTTCTTTTGCAGATCGGGTTTTTCTTTTTTGGCGACAGCCACTTCTTCTACCTCTTGATCTTAATCTTGCTCTTGATCGCAAGATCGACAATGGAGCTGTCGCGTTTGCCGAATTGGTCTACGCAACCCGCCGGCGCGGCGATGCGGACTGCACCATCATCAACTCGCTAACGTTTTCCGGCGTGAGCAGCCCAACAAGGCGCTTCATGCTGTCGAGCACGGGCACAGCCGGACAATTGCATTCTTGCATGATCCGGAATGCATCTTCGAATCTCGTCCCCGTTGTCACGGTCGGAATATCGCGACGCATCACGTCGCCCACGCGAATGCTTGGATCGTTCTTGCGCAAAGCGGCAATCAAATCGTGGCGCGTCAGAATGCCCGCGACGCTTCCGCTTGCCCCGAGCACCGGGAAATCGTGCTGCGACGTCGCGAGCAAAGCGTCGACCGCTTCTTCCAACGTCGCGCTTTCGGGCAGGGTTCGAAATTCACGGACCATCGCGCTCGAAACTGGAAATCGCCGCGAGACATCGCGCATTTGCGCGAGCGCTGCTTCCTGCGACGCGCCGATGTAAACAAAAAGCGCGATGAAGATGAGCATGTAATTGCCGTTCATGAGTCCGAGCAGCCCAAAAATAAACGCACAGGCCTGGCCGATATTGGCCGCTATTTGCGTCGCGCGTGCATAACTCAAGCGCGTCGCGAGCAGCGCACGCAACACGCGGCCGCCATCCATTGGGAAGGCTGGAAGCAGATTAAAGAGCAACAGCACGACATTGATCGTCAGGATTGCGTCGTTGAGGCGCATGCTCGGCGTTGGCGGATAAACGAACGACCCGCCGGTGAGAAAAAGACACAGCGCGATGATCACATTCACCGCCGGACCGGCCGCCGCGATGATCAATTCCTGCATCGGCTCTTCCGGCATTCGTTCGAGGCGGGCGACACCGCCAATCGGCAGCAAAGTGATGTCCGGCGTGTTGATGCCGAACGCTTTGGCCGCAAACGCGTGACCGAATTCGTGCAGCACCACGCAGAGAAACAAAAGCAATAAAAAAATCGCGGCGCCGGCCGAACCGAGCGCCAGCCATCCGATCAGCAACAGGAACGTAACGTGAACGCGCAATTGGATGCCGGCTATGCGCAGAATCGGAATGGACCAGCTCATAAATCAAATCTCGTTCCCTTTTGAATGGCGCGCCAGCAGTGTTGAAGACGCTCCGACGACACTTCAAACTGAAGCGGAATGGATGTTGTCGATGTTGCGATCGTCGGTGGAGGCCCTTCCGGGTCGACTTGCGCCGCGTTATGCGCCGCGGCCGGATTACGGACGTCGCTGATCGAGCGGGAACGATTTCCACGCGAGAAAGTTTGCGGTGATTGCATCAATCCGGCGTGCTGGCCGGTGCTCGAGCGGCTCAATGTTGCGGACGAAATTCGACGTTCGGCGCACGGCGTGCTCGAATCCGTCGAGTTCATTGCGATTAACGGAAAAAAACTGCGCGTTGATCTGCCGCGCGGCGAGCGGGCGGAGATCGCGATCAAGCGCAGCATTTTCGATCAGCTTCTTCTTGAGCGTGCGCGTGCGCTTAGCGTAGACGTGCGCGAGGAAACGACCGCAGTCTCGCTGAATCGCACTGCGTCAGAGAACTGGAAGATCGACATTGTGCGCGACACGATTGTCGCGCGGGTCGTGGTCGGGGCAGACGGCAGAAATTCCACCGTCGCGCGACTGCAAAATCTTTTGCCGCGGCCGGAACGCGAGCGGGTCGCGTTGCAGGCGCATATTCCGCTGCCGGGCGATTTCGGAAATCGCATCGTGCTTCAGTTTTTGCCCGAAGGCTATTCAGGCCAGGCGCCGGTGAACGATCGCGAGCTGAATCTGTGTCTCGTCGGAACGCCGCCAACAATCGGATCGCTTCGCTCGTGGGCGGAGAAAGAATTTCGTCTTTCTGCGGATCGACCGTGGCGCACCATCACTCCACTGACTCGCGATCCGGTCCCGGTCGCGCACGAGAATTTGTTTTTTATCGGCGATGCCGCGCGCGTCGTCGAACCCTTTACGGGTGAAGGAATTTATTATGCGCTGCGTTCCGGCGAGCTCGCGGCGGATGCGATCCTGAACATCATTCGCGGCGATGATCGGCAACTTGCATTGCGCGAATTCGCCTACGCGCACCGCGCGATGTATCGCGGCCGGCTCTGGATCAATCAGCTGGCGCGCGGCGCCGTGCTTTCGCCAAAAATTGCATCGGCACTTTTGCCTGTCGCACGATTCAGTCCCGCAATTCTGCGCGCGCTTACCGGTAAAATTGTCAGGACGCGCTGAGCATTCGCGCGGCTTTGACGGTGTTCGACATCAACATCGCGATCGTCATCGGCCCGACACCGCCGGGAACCGGCGTGATCGCTCTGCATTTTGGCGCGACTTCCTCGAACGCAACATCACCGACCAGCCGATAACCACGTTTGTCGTTCTTGTCATCGACGCGATTGATTCCAACATCGACCACGACTGCGTCGTCGCGAACGTGATCCCCTTTCACAAAATGCGCGCGACCGATCGCCGCGATCAAAATGTCGGCCGAACGCGTAATCGCTTCCAGATTTTTTGTGCGCGAATGCGCGACCGTCACAGTGGCGTCGCCACCTTTCGCTTTTTGCATCAACAGAAGCGCGACCGGCTTGCCTACAATCATGCTGCGGCCGAGCACGACGACGTGCGCGCCTGCGATGTCGATCTTTGATTCGATCAGCAATCGTTGAACGCCGAGCGGTGTGCAGGGAACGAAGCCGGTCTCATCGCCCATCGCGAGCTTTGCAACGTTGAGCGGGTGAAAACCATCCACGTCCTTGCGCGGATCGATCGCGCGAACAACCGCCGCTTCATCAATCTGCTTTGGCGGCGGCGATTGAACGAGAATTCCGTGAACCTGCGGATCGCGATTCAGTTCGTCGACGCGCGCGAGCAATTCGTGCTGATGCAGTCCGAGCTCGCGGCTCATCTTATCTTTTGAGCGCACATAAGCGCGAGATGCCGAATCATCGCCCACCAAAACGACAGCAATTCCGGGGGTGACGCCCTTGGATTTCAGATCGGAAATTTGCGCGCGAAGATCGACATAAACCTTTTCCGCAATCGCGCGGCCGTCGATCAAGTTGGTCATTGATTCAATTTAACGAATCAGCGGCGCTCAACCAGCGACATCATCACATTCTGCACGCGTAGTCGTTCCTTCTCGAACTCCTCGTCGGAAGATGTCGATCTAATCTGCTGCGGCTCGCCGATGATGACGCGGATCTTCGAGAACGGTTTTGGAATGATGAAGCGGTCCCAACTTTTCACGCGCCAGCAACTCGAGTACTCGAGATTCACCGGCAGCACCCACGCGCCGGTCTTTTGACCCAGAAAAATTATTCCCGGCCCGAACTCATAGGCCGGGCCGCGCGGACCGTCCGGCGTAATCACAACATCGCCGCCCTTTTCCAAAACTTCACTGAGCTGGAGCAAGCCGCTCGCGCCGAGCTTCGAGCTCGAGCCGCGAACAACGTTGTAATTAAAACGATGAATCGCGTCGCTCAGCAGATCACCATCTCGGCTGGCGCTGATCAACGCGGCTCCGCGGCGATGCGGAAAGAAACGGCGAAGAATGAAAGGAAAAATCAGCAAGCGATTATGCCAAAGCGCGCCGATGTAATTTTTCTCCACCGGTTTTCCGACAATGCCTGCGCGGTCGTC
>QHOZ01000100.1 GCA_003219495.1 Verrucomicrobiota bacterium
TATCGGGCCCGCGCCGATGCAGCGCGGATTTTCCAAACAAACTTGTGCGGTAGCCCGCGGCACGGATCGCCGCCATCCAATTCGGCGTTCTCTCCGGCAACTCGTACGGGCAATTGTCCCAAACGCCGGTGTCGTGCGGGTAACGTCCAACCGCGAGCGATATCCGCGACGGCAAGCAGACCGGCGAGTTGGTCACGCAATTTGAAAATCGAACGCCTTCACGCGCGATGCGGTCGATGTTCGGCGTCTTCACCCAATTGCCGGTGCAACCGAGCGCATCCGCGCGAAGCTGATCGCACATCACGAACAAAATATTTGGCTTCATTTGCGGCGGGCTGGCTTAAACAACGAGCGAAAACGATCGCGCCGATTACGTCGCGCGTAAATCGCATCCGCGTGCTTTCGAAAATCCGCGTAACCGGCGGAATCGTAGAATTCCGGCAAGTTGCAATAAAGATCGGAGCTCGTATTCGCGTCGAGCTCGAGCAGAGTCGAACCGTTGCGACCGATTGCCGATAAAAGCCGGCGATTTGAATCGTCGAACCGATTTCGCAATCGAGCGAGATCCGCTTCGGAGAGAATGCTGCGCGTTTCGTGGACGCCAAGCTTGCGCGAAGCTTTTTCGCCGGCCATTCGCCGCCGGAGAAATTCTTCGTACGTGATTGGCTTTTTTAATTCGAGCAGGTACGCCAATTCGAAGATATTCAGCGAGACCTGCGCGCGGTCGATGTCGATCAAATCGGGCGCCGCTTCGAAACCGGCGGCATTTAAGAAAGCGGAGAACACGTCGGAAGCGACCTCGACGTAAAAGATGATTGTGCAGTTTCCGAACGCGTTTTTCCAAGCTTCGTAATGCGCAAACCAATCCGGGCGGCAAAAACGTTCGCCGGCGGTGTCGCAGAGTTGCGCAACGAAATCGCTCATCGAGCGATGCTCTTCGCTCGTTTTCACCATTTGATTGAAATACGAATCAATCCAGCGGTCCTGTCGCCGAACAAAAAGGATCACAACGATGGCGATGTCGTTTGGCAGCAGCTCGCGCAAACGCGCGGCGTGATTGGGCCGGAAATTCTCCGCCGAAAGCACGACTGATTCGGAATCTCGTTTCCAGTCGCGCAAAAGATCGGCGACTAGCTTCGTTGGATTCAGCTCGCTGTGCTCGATCTCGGGAAATGCGCGTTCGAAAGTTAACGACGGCCGTTCGCTCAGCGCGGTCGCGAGAAGCTTCGCGTTGCCGGCCATCGCCGCGACTTGCGGCAGCACCGGCACGAAAATTCCGCGTGCGCGCAAGCGCTCCGAATTGGCGCGAAGCCGGCGTTGCAAATAAGTCGACGCGGTCTTTGGCGCACCGACGTGAAGAACGATACGCGGATTGCTCGCGGCGTTCACGACGGAACCTTCACCGCCTTCACCAGTTTGCCCTTTTCATAGCGATGAAGATAACCCGGCTCGAGCGAGGCCGCGTTTTTCGGCAACGGTTCGTACGAATGCCAAATGCGAATGGAGCCGCTGATCAGTTCGCCGAAGCCGCGATAGTTAAAGCTTGGCGAAAGCGTGTAGGGATTAAAATTTTCCAGCTCGATCGCGAGACTCAAATAAGTCTGATCGCTCCAAATCCGGTCGGCATATTTTTGCGCGAGCGCTAATGCGCGATCCAGGACTGCGCGCACGCGCGGATCCTGCGGTGTGCAAAACACCACGCCGGAATTGTAAATCATTTGCCCGCGCGGTGTGACGCCTTCCTTCAACATCACTTCGCGAAAATCCCGGAAATCAGCGAGCGAATAATGCGGCGCCGGAACGAGCGCCATCCCGTGTTGCTCCGCTTTTTCAAAACCGAGCGAGACGTCATCGATCACGCGCGTATCGGCGTCGATCAACAGCACGTTCTCGAGTTCATCCGGCAGCGAAGCGAAGAGCTCGAGTTTCCGCGCTTTGCCGGAGAGGCGGCATTCGCGTCGCACGATGTCGATCTTCGCCGGAAGTGTTTTCGTTGCGGTCGAATCGTCCGTCAGGAGGAACATTGGATAATCGGGAAATCGACTCTCGCGAATGCAGTCGCTGACAAGGGCGACGTGCTTTTCGCCCCATGCAGGAAACACGATCGAGCGCTTGTTTTTCATCGATATCCGGAAATTGCCGCCGCGCAGGATATTGCTCAGCGGCGTTCGCCGTGGCAAGTGTCGGCGTGGCGCAATCGGCTCCAATCGTAATCGGCGCGACGGGCGGCTCGGGCACCCGGGTACTCGCGCGCATCGCCAGGCTTGCCGGCTACAATCTCGGCAGCAATGTCAATTCCGCAGAGGATGCGCTCGAGTTCTACACATTTTTCGACGTCTGGGTGGATCGATTCTTCTCCGCGCAACAATCAGGAAAAACGCTGACCCCGTGGGAATCGGCGCGGCTGATGGAAAATTTTTACGCCGCGCTCGCGCGCCACATTCCGGAAGCCGAGCGGCGGGGCACGCTCTGGGGATGGAAAGCTCCGCGAAGCATTTATTTGCTGCCGTTTCTTCACGGAGAATGTGCGCACCTGAAATTCATTCATCTTATTCGGGACGGGCGCGACATGGCGCTTTCGTCCAATCAAAATCAACTTCGCAAACACGGGGCCGCTGTTTTGAGCTGGCGGGAACGACTCCTTAATTCAACGGCCGAGCGTTCGATCTTGTTGTGGCAGAAGGTCAATCTGCGCGCGGCGGATTTCGGCGAATTCCAAATGCCGCAAAATTATTTATGCGTGCGCTTCGAGGATCTTTGCCGCGAACCGATCGAGACCGTGACGAGAATCGCGAATTTTCTAGAAGCGAAGATCGACATCGAGACGATCGCGCGAAATGAAATCACTCCGCCACAAACGCTTGGCCGGTGGCGTGATCGGTCGCCGCGCTTGATTGCGAAATTAGAGCGCGCGGGCGCGGAAGGGCTTCGCCGATTTGGATATTCGCCGTCGTAGCGCCGCCTTACGGCCAATTTGCGATCCAATTTCGATCAATTTCTGACTTTGCAATGAGGCTTTCTCTTTCGATATTGGAAGGCTAACTTTTTCCGCGAATGGACGCTTCTACCACTTTCGAAACGCATCACGATCCGCACGCGCACGGCGAGCACGAACATCACGAGCTCGGTTTTTGGCGAAAATACATTTTCTCCACCGACCACAAGGTGATCGGAATTCAATACGGCATCTGCGGCCTTATTTTCCTATTTCTCGGATTCAACTTGATGATGCTGATGCGCTGGCAATTAGCGTATCCGGGCAAGCTCGTTCCTGGCATCGGTCCGATCGTTCTCGGCATTCAGCATTTCCTTGAGGCCCACCAGGCCGCTGCCGGACATTTCGATTCGTGGTTTTGGTTGCGAGGTCTGATCAGCCCGTTCACGAACGGGGTAATGACACCTGAGGGTTACAATTCCCTCGGCGCCATGCACGGCACGATCATGATCTTCCTCGGCGTCGTGCCGGTGGCGTTCGCGGCGTTCGGAAATTTCGTCGTGCCGCTGCAAATCGGCGCGCCCGACATGACGTTCCCGAAAGTGAATGCCGCGAGTTTCTGGGCATTCGGAGTTGGCGGCATCATCATGTTGGCCAGCTTTTTTGTTCCGGGCGGCGCGGCCAAGGGTGGTTGGACTTCGTACACGCCGTTGTCCGATATTTCTGACAAGGGACCGGGCTTTCATCCATTTTTTAACGGCCAAACGCTGTGGCTGCTCGGCTTCATCTTTCTGATTACTTCCTCGCTCCTCGGGGCGGTGAATTTTATCACCACCATCATTCAACTCCGCGCCAAAGGACTGACCTGGATGCGGCTCCCGTTCTTTGTTTGGTGCCAACTCGTCACCGCGTTTCTGTTGTTGTTGGCTTTTCCACCGCTCGTAGCGGCGATCGTGATGCAATTGATGGATCGCTCCGCGGGCACCAGTTTCTTTTTACCGGGGGGGATGATCATAAACGGCCAGCCGGCGCACATTAGCGGCGGCGGCAGTCCATTGCTTTGGCAGCATCTCTTTTGGTTTCTCGGCCACCCGGAAGTTTACGTTTTGATTCTGCCCGCGTTCGGGATCGTCGCTGAAATCCTGGCGAACAATTCTCGCAAACCGCTTTGGGGTTACAAATCGCTCGTCTTCTCCGTGCTCGTGCTCGGATTTCTTTCCTTCATCGTCTGGGCGCATCACATGTGGCTCACTGGAATGGGCTCAACCGTGAGCGCGTTTTTCCAAACCACGACGATCATCATTTCGATTCCGTCGGTCATTATTCTGAGCGCGTTTTTCATTTCGCTTTGGGGCGGCTCGATTCGTTTCAACGTCCCGATGCTGTGGGTCGCCGCGTTCCTGCCCATGTTTGGAATCGGCGGACTCACCGGTATTCCGCTCGCCTTTAATTCAGCCGATCTCTTTCTGCACGACACTTACTATGTGATCGCGCACTTTCATTACATCGTCGCACCGGGAACGATCTTCGCGCTCTTCGCCGGTGTTTATTATTGGTACCCGAAAGCGACCGGTCGAATGATGAGCGAGTTCTGGGGCAAAGTGCATTTCTGGCCCTCGCTCATCTGCATGAATGTAATTTTCCTGCCGATGTTTTTGCAGGGAATGCTCGGCATGCACCGGCGCTGGTACGATGGCGGGCAAGGTTGGACGCTCTCCGGGGAGCACATTTGGGGACTGACCGGTTTTCAATGGAACACGCCGATCTCATGGGCGGCATGGATCATGGGCGTCGCGCAAATTCCATTCATCATCAATTTCTTTTGGAGCATCAAGCACGGCAAAAAGGTCGACGACAATCCCTGGCAGGCGACCACGCTCGAGTGGACGGCTCCGAATCGCCCGCCTCACGGGAATTTCGTGACCACGCCGGTCGCTTATCGCGGACCGTATGAGTACAGCCTGCCGGGACGCGATAAAGATTTCACGATGCAAAACGAACCGGTGGAGCCCGCTGAACGCTCACGCCGAATGGCCGAACCCGCGCTGACGCATTAGACGATGGAAATTCCGTATACAATTTCCACGCGGCCGGACACCGGTCTTTGGAACGCAAAGATCGGCATCTGGCTGTTTCTCGCGTCCGAAGTGATGCTCTTTGGCGGATTATTTTCCGCTTACGTTTTCTTGCGCCTCGACGCTCAACCCGGCGAATGGCCGCACGGTCTGCTCAACGTGCCCGTGGGCACAATGAATACTGCGATCCTGATCGCATCTTCCGTCACCGTCGTGCTGGCGTGGGCCGCGCTGAAAATGCGCCGTTATCGCGCTTATTGGTGGTACATGCTCGCGACAATTTTGTGCGGCATCATCTTCCTCGTCGTAAAACTTTATTACGAGTGGCCGCAGAAGTTTAACCACTTCGGTGCGTTCATTAAAAAGGAAGCGCTCGAAAAGTACGAGCCCTATCTCGGCAACCATCGCCAGGAAGAAAAAGGATTGGAACCGCGGATCGAGATCACCGGGCATTTGGAAAATCACGAGGCGCTCCACGATCCAAACATCAAAGAGTATGAGATCGCGGTTGATCCGGTGTTCGCCGATCCCAACAATCCGGCGAACGATCGTCCGCATTTCCTTTACGTTCCGCCGACGGACAAGGTGATAAAAATCGAGAAGGAGGATGTGGATCGAATCGATTCGTTCGGTCCATGGCACAGCGCGTATTTCGCGAGCTATTTCACAATCACCGGCCTGCACGGCGCGCACGTGCTCGGCGGTGTGCTGGTCTTTCTCTACATGTGGCTGCCGGTCAGCAAAAAAGTTTACCAACGCAATCCCGAACATCTCGCCAACCGCGTCGAGGTTGCCGGACTGTTCTGGCACTTTGTCGATCTTGTCTGGATTTTTGTCTTTCCGCTTTTTTATCTGCTCTAAGCCATGAACAACCCGCCTGATGTCACGCAAGATCCGAAAGAGTACGAAGAGTACGCGCACGGTGTGCACCAGCACGTGAAGCGTTACGTCATGGTCGGATTGGCGTTGCTCGCGTTCACCGGAATCACGGTCGCGCTTTCCTACGTCGATTTCGGCACGCGCAAAGCGAACATAGGTGTAGCGATGCTGGTGGCGACGCTCAAAGCCGGACTCGTCGCTGCGATTTTTATGCACCTGGCTGCGGAGAAACGACTGATCTACCGCGTGCTGATTTTTACCGGCTTTTTCGTGCTCGGACTTTTCTGGCTAACATTTTTCGCCTGGTACAACCCCATTGTTCGTTAAATGTCACTCAAAGCGTTCCATATTGTGTTCGTGATTTTTTCAACCCTGCTCGCGTTGGGCGTTGGCGCTTGGTGTGTTTGGGTGAACCTGGTTGCCGATGCGCCGGTTTATCTCGCCGGCGCGATCGCCGGTTTCGCCTGCGCGCTCGGACTCATCGTTTACGGCGTCTGGTTTTATCGCAAAATGAAACGACTCCGCATCATCACATGAAAACGCTAAGGCCCGTCCGGCTCGGACTCTCGATTTTGATGATCTCGATCTTGCTCGCGGTGGAGCAAGCGAGCGCCTGCCCGTTTTGTTACGGCGCGAAAGACGGCAAATCGACTGAGCATATGGCGGTTGCCATTTGGTTTCTTTTCGGCGCGGTGATGTCGGTGCTGGGTGGAGTCGGAGCTTTGAGTTTCAAAATTTGGAAACACAGCCGCATGC
>QHOZ01000013.1:0-3833 GCA_003219495.1 Verrucomicrobiota bacterium
ATCGTGCAGTTCATCGACAACGTTTTCATTGGCGCGACGGACGATATCCTGGACCTGGACAGCACGGATGCGTGGGTTGAGCACAACATTTTTCTGCATGCGCACAAGAATGGTTCGCCGGATTCCTCGAGCGCCATCAGCGGCGGCGCGGACAACGCCGATACCTCGCAGATCACGATCATTGGAAATATCATATACGATGTCGATCAGGCCGCGAATGCCAAGCAGGGCAACTTCTATACGCTGCTGAACAACACGATTGTCCACCAATCGCACGTGGGCGGCACGGACACCAACGGCGCGGTCGCGCTGCTCTCGGATATCGGCACAGCGGAAGGCTTGGGCATGTATCTGGAGGGCAACATCATCTACGACGCCGAGAAACTGGTGTTCGGGCAAACCGCAGCGATTGTTACGTACACCAACAATATTATTTCTAATTTGCAGGGCCCGGCATGGAGTGGCCCCGGCGGCAATAACGTCAATGCCGACCCACTTTTCAAGCACCTGCCTCGGTTGTCCGAAACGGCATCATTCAATTCGTGGGCCTCCGCCCAAGTGATGTGGGATTGGTTCAGCCTGCAGACTGGCTCGCCCGGCAACCGGACTGGCCCCAATGGCCGGGATAAAGGAGGAGTCATTCCGCTGGGCGCCTCGATTTCGGGCGAACCCGTGGGAACAACCAGCGACACTTCAGCGACGCTGCGCGTTGGTATCAACCGCACCGGCAGTGGCATCCCGACGGCTGGATTCCCGGACGGCTCCGGCTACACGCATTATAAATGGCGTTTGGACGGCGGCGCGTGGAGCGCCGAAACGCCCACGGCAACGCCGCTTACCCTCACCAGCCTTGCCGGCGGACCGCATTTTGTTCAGGTCGTCGGCAAGCGCGACTCAGGCTACTATCAGGACGATGCGGAATACGGTTCCGAAGAACTGGTCACCTTGTCGCGCCAATGGACGGTAAACACCAACGCGATTGCCTTGCGCATCAACGAAGTGCTGGCCGCGAATAACGCCGCCGTTCAGGTCGGCGGACGCTTCCCTGATTTGGTGGAGTTATACAACGCCTCGACCAATGCCATTTCCCTCACCGGAATGGCGCTCACCGACAACAAGGATGAGCCCTTCAAATTCCGCTTCCCTGCCGGCGCAACGATCGGCGCCGGTCAATACCTCGTCCTCTACGCCGACAGCGACAGCACCCCGCCTGGTTATCATCTCGGGTTTGCCCTTAAACAGGACGGTGATGATTTGTATCTTTTCACCTCGCAGGGCCGCCTGGTCGATTCTGTTGCTTTCGGTCCGCAACTCACCGATCTCTCCATTGGCCGGCTGGCGGATGGCACCTGGGCCTTGACTCAGCCCACCTTTGGCGCGGCCAATATCGCAGCCCGCACCGGGGACGTTCGGGGGGTCAAAATCAATGAATGGCTCGCTGACGAATTCACCGCCGCGAGCGACGATTTCATCGAGTTGTTTAACCCCCATCCACTACCGGTTGATTTGGGCGGCTGCTTCCTGTCTGATAGCCCATTCGGCGATCCGACACGCAGCCCGATCACTCCGCTGTCATTCATTGGCGGCGGCGGGTTCCTCGCATTCGTAGCGGACGGCAAGGATGACCCTGGCCACGCGGATTTTAAATTATCGCCCGAGCAGGGCATGATCAGCCTGGCGAATCGAGACGTTACCATCATTGATTGCATCTTGTATGGTCCTCAGACGACCGACATCTCAGAGGGCCGGCAACCGAATGGCGCAGGAACGTTCGTATTCTTCACGACGCCCACGCCCGGCGCGCCAAATCCCGGCATCATCATTCCTAATCAAACACTCACGATTAACGAGGTGCTCGCGTTTAATACCGCCATCAAGGTCACCAACGTGGTGGGGGGCGTCACCTCAGTTACCACGCCGGACTTCGTCGAGCTCTACAACCCGTCCGGCAGCAGCGTGAACATCGGCGACATGAGCCTCTCCAACGATCCGCTGGACCCGAGAAAATACGTTTTCACCAATATCACGATTCCGCCGCTCGGCTATTTTGTGATTCGTTGCGACGCGGACGTTCCTTTCGCCGCCGACAACACCGGCTTCGGCCTGAGCCAGGGCGGCAACGTCACGCTGATCCTGTACGACAAGCTGGCCAACGGCGGTTCAGAATTGAGCTGGGTCACGTTCGGCATTCAAGCGGCGTATTATTCCATCGGCCGCATTCCCAACAGCGTCAGCGATTGGGTCTTGAATCTCGTCACGCTTGGCCGTGTGAATGCCGCGGCTGCGCTCGGTAATCCGGCCACGAAATTTACAATCCGAACAATCAGCCGGTGGCCGTTGGCGGTTATTTTCTCACCGACGATCCGGCAATTCCCACGAAGCACAGGATTCAGGACCTCTCATTCATAGGCATTGGAGGCCACGGTTACCAGCAATTCAAAGCAGACAGCGACCCTTCAGCCGGCGCCGACCATGTGAATTTTGCGCTCCGCAACGCGGGCGAAGCGCTCGGCCTCGCAGGGCCGAGCGGCGCGTTCATCCAAAACCTCAGTTTCGGCGCGCAACTGACTGGCGTGTCCGAAGGCCGTCTCCCGGATGGCAGCGCCAACATCGTGAAGTTTCCCACAAGTGCATCTCCGGGCGACGCCAATTACCTGCCGCTCGGCAATATTGTAATTAATGAAGTGCTCAGCCACACCGATCTGGGCGGGAATTTTGAAGATGCGATCGAAATACTGAACGCCGGCCCAGCGACCAATATTAGCGGTTGGTACTTGAGCGATAGCAAGACCGTGCTCAACAAGTATCAGATTCCGGCCGGCCCGAATATTCTAATGGCAACGCCTTTGCGCTCAACTCGGCCAAGGGCGATGAAGTCTATCTCGCGCAGGCGACCAACGGCGTCATTACGGGCTATCGCGCGTCGGTTAAGTTCGGCGCGGCGGCAAACACCGTATCATTCGGCCGCTATACCAACAGCGTCGGCCAGGTCGATTTCACCGCGATGACTGCAACCTCCTTTGGCGCGGATAACCCGGATTCGATCACTGAATTCCGCACCGGCGCCGGCGCAGCCAATCCGTATCCGAAAGTCGGCCCCGTCGTCATCAGCGAAATCATGTATCATCCGCCGGACATCAACGGAACCACCGACGACGTGCTGGATGAATACGTCGAATTGCAAAATATCACCGGCACTCCCGTGCAGCTCTATCACCCCTCGTATCCCGCGAACACCTGGCAGTTCCGCGACGGCATCAACTTCACATTCCCCATGGCCGTAACGCTTCAGCCTGGGCAAACGTTGTTGGTCGTGAGTTTCGATCCGGTAAACGACGCCAGTTCTCTCGCTGCCTTTCGGGCCCATTACAACATCACGACCCCGGTTCTGATGTATGGGCCCTATACGGGGAAATTGGACAATGGCGGTGAAGAGCTCGGCCTCTACAAACCGGACGCTCCCGAACCGCCAGGCGATCCTGATGCTGGCTTCGTGCCGTACGTGGTGGTCGACCGCGTCGTTTATTCTGATCGCGCCCCATGGTACCCCGGCGCGGATGGATTCGGCCAATCGCTCACGCGCGTGAACCTGAATCTATACGGCAACGATCCGGCGAATTGGGTCGCTGCAACGCCGACGCCTGCTCCGACCGTGACCAATCCGGACCGCGACGGTGACGGCATCCCGAACGATTGGGAAATCGCGTACGGTCTGAATCCAGACGATCCGGCCGATGCCGCCCAGGACCCGGACGGCGATGGCTATACGAACTTGCAGGAATACCAGGCCGGCACTGACCCGCGCAATCCGTTGCTTATCCACATCTCCGGCC
>QHOZ01000013.1:3893-5410 GCA_003219495.1 Verrucomicrobiota bacterium
TACGAATGTTGCCGCTGGTCCCACGCGCGCAGTGCAGTATGCAGATCCGGCCAGCAATGCCCGGCGCTTCTATCGATTACGGGCGCCGTCATTGCCGTAACCCGGTGAGGCGGCGCGCCGTCAAGGGTCCTCGCTTGCTGCGGGCCTTGGGTTGGCAACAGCATTGCTAACATAGAGAGCGAACGAATGATCCATGGAAATGACGCCGGGACGCAGCCAGGGCAAATGACCGTACCAAATGGATAGCTCCTGTTTCGCTTCGTCTGCAGGCTTTCCTTCGTATCGGTAGCGGACTAAAGCGGCGACAAGGCCGGCGCGGTCAGCTCCGCCGTCACAGTGAAGGAGCAAAGGTTTCGGAGCTTCCCGTATGAGGCAGACGATTTCCTCCATCTGGTTCAGAGGGACTTCGTGGCGAGCGGACATTTGGACAGTGTAGTAGGCAAGGCAATGACTACAGGCGAGGGCCTTTTCAGTCTGAAACCACTTCCTGTCGCTGTTCGTGCCGCGGAGGTTGATGATGCTCTTGAGCCCTAGACGGCGGATGGCGCAGGCCAGGTCGGTGCCACTCATCTGGCCCGAGCGGTAGATTTGGTTCCCCACCACAGAATGAAGGTTGTGAGTGTAGACTGTCAGTGCGGCATAAGCGGCGAGGGCAAGCATGGCGATAGATGGGAATCCGATGAGCCACTTGCGCGCTTTGCGCAACGTCGTGTTTTGGGTTCCGGCAAGCCGCGTCATGGGGCTTGCACGTTTTGAGGAGTGTAGTTTGCAGATGATTGGGCCGAAGGGCGTGGGTCCCCAAGCCCTCCCAACAGGAACAGCGAAGTTGCCCCAAGGAGCACCCATGATGGGCCGCCTAGATAAAGCCAATTGGCACGCAGCATATAGAGCCGCTGGATGTGGTGGCTTCCGGGCGGCAGTACCAGCGCCGCGTAGCAGATAACGAGGCCCGCCAACATCATCATCCGAGGGCCGCGGGGCATCAGGCTGAGTATCGCGGCGAGGGCCATCGCCATTGGCAGCAGCATCAGGGCGAAGTGGCGACTGTTTGTCTGCGGGCTCAAAATCAGGGTGAGCATGATCAGGCCGCTCCACTCGACCGCGATCCTGGATCGCCATGGCTGCGCCTCCTGCGCTGCGGTTGAGGGCCAATGCAGCAAGGGAACTCCAGCCCGCCTGTATGCGCCGCCGGCCATAACCACTCCGAATGTCCGGTGTGTTGCAGCATCCGCGCCATGCCGCTGAGCGCCGACACACTGAACCCTGCGGTGACATCCACCAGATGCGTGGGAGCTTCCGTGTCGCTCTGTGCTCCCGTCAGCGTGCGCAGACCGCCCAACAGCTCTCGCAGATTTCCGAGATTCGCGTTCCATCCCGTGAACGTCGCGGGTAACAGCGCGAACGCCACTGCCGTCACCGCCATTGATCCAGCCGCGGACCAGCGCCTGCGCAGTAGTAAATAGGGCAGCATCAGAATTGTTTGCCCTTTGATATTCAGGGCCAGCCCAAGCGCCGCG
>QHOZ01000095.1 GCA_003219495.1 Verrucomicrobiota bacterium
GATCCGCGATCAATCCGCCCGGCCACCACGGGGTCAGCGGCCCGACAATATCGACAAGAAAGTCCGCGTCGCTCGTTGAAGCAGCATCACCTCGCGCGCGTGACCCGAAGACACGCACGTTCCCTGCGCCGTGCTGAGCGGCTACGCGAAGGATTGCATCGCGATGTCGTTCGATGAGCCGATCCATGTTGTCCTATTCTACACCGCCTGCCGTGACCATTCCTCGAATCGCTTGAGCACTTCGGCCGTCACCGACGGCGGCGTGTCGGCGATGACGTCGCGGAGGATTTGCAGCGTGATCGTTTCTTCTTCGCCCTGCGCGACCGATCTCAGGAATGGAACGGTGGCGGATCGATCGCAGAGATATTTGATGTCGGCGCCGCTGTAGCCGTCGAGCTTTTGCGCCAGCTCGTCGAGGCTCACATCCTCGGCGATCGGGCGCTTACCGAGATAGATCTCCAGCATCTTCCGTCGCGCGGCCAAGTCCGGCAGCGGGATGTAAACTTTTTCGTCGAATCGTCCAGGCCGCAGGACGGCCGGATCGAGCTGCCAGGGAACGTTGGTCGCGCCCATGAACATAATCGGCGAGACCGCTTTTTCGTCGAAGCCTTCCATCCCCTGCAGGATTTGTGGGACGACGCGCTGCATGACGCTCGAGCCTTCGTCGCGCCGCGCGGGCACCAGCGCTTCGATCTCGTCGATGAAGATGATCGCGCGCTTCTCGCCGGCGGCCGCGTCGAAAAGCTTCTTGATGTTCTGCTCGGCCTCGCCGACCCATTTGCTGAGCACGTCGGCCGGCGAAATGCGGAAAAACGTCGCATCGATCTCGCCCGCCGTCGCCTTGGCGAGCATCGTTTTGCCGGTGCCGGGCGGCCCAAAAAGCAAAACGCCGCCGCCGGGGTTGATGCCGAACCTTTTCGCCAACTCGGGATGCTCAAACGGATAGAGCATCTTCAGGCGAATGTCTTCCTTCACGTCATCGAGCCCCGCGACATCTTTGAACCGCAGCGACGGTTTTTCCTTCACAGTCCAGTCGGACGCGTTGGCGCCGCCGTCGGATTCACCCTGAGATTGCCGATTGCCGACTGCCGATTGCCGATTGATCGCTGCCGTGCGGTTTTCGGTCTTGGCGGTTTCGCAATCCTTGGCGAGCTCGAGCAGCTTGGCGGCGGTCTGTTTTCGCGCTTCGCGCAGCTCTTCGCCCTGCGCCTCTTTGCTCAGTTCGACGATCGCGCGGGCCGCTTCCAGCAGATAGACCCGCGCCGAATCCCACTGCCCGGCGCGGCGCGCGTCCAGACCCTTCTGGCGGTATCGCTCGAACGTGTCCCAGGAGACGGTTGGCATGAATTATTGGGAGGGCGAGGCTCCCGCCGAGCCGCGCGTGTCGGGCGATGCGGCTCGGCCGGAGCCTCGCCCTCCCTGGCGGTGGGAATTTATCGCGTGGCGAAGCCCGTGCACAATGGAAATCCCGCCCAACATTAGAATCACCCAGCGGAACCACCAGCCGGAGAGAACGAGAAACAAGAGCATGAAAAAGACGCCGAATCCGACGAATAGCGCCGCTGCGATGCGGTGCTCGCGCGGGCTGGGGGCGCGAAACCAGCTCGGATCGCTCATTTCGTTTGCTGGAGCGTCGGAAGGATCAGCCGCCATTCTCGATCTCCGCGATCTTGGCCACGCGCTGGTCGTGCCGGCCGGACTGGAACGGCGTGGTCAGGAAAATCTCGACGATCTTTCGAATCTGCTCCTCGCCGAGTAGGTCGGTCCCCAGGCACAGCACATTGCAATGATTTTTCTCCCGCGCCTGACGCGCGGTCACCTCGTCGTGCGCCAGCGCGGCGCGAATTCCCTTGATCTTGTTGGCCACGATCGACATCCCGATGCCGCTGCCGTCCAGAAGTATCGCCACTTCATATTCGCCGCTGGCGACGGATCGCGAAGCGGGCGCGGCGTAATCGGGATAATCGCAGCTGGCGGTCGATTCGCATCCGATGTCGGTGACCTCGTGTCCGAATTTGCTCAGCAAAGGAAGGAGCCGCCGCTTGGCTTCGTATCCGCGATGATCACAAGCGACCACGACTTTCACTGTGTCTCCTTCAATCAATCGCGATGGCGCAAGCGGCGGGCGGGCCGCTTGCGCCATCGCGACGACTATCCCAACGGCAGCGATTCTAATCTTTTCTCGATCAATCCGCGCAGCTGCGTCGCCAATTCGCGGTACAGCGATTCGTCGCCGCCGATCGGGTCTTCGATGTCCTCATCGGGCGCGAGCGTCATGGTTTTTTCCGCGGCCGCCGGCACCAGCGCCGTGACGGCCATCGCGTGGCTGCGGCTCATCGTATAGATCACGTCCGCCTCATGGATCAGCTCGTCCGAAAGCAGCCGCGAGCGATGTTTCGATAGATCGCCTCCGTACGCCTTGACCGCGTCGGCCGCCGCCGGCGTCGCTCGCGCGCCGGGCATCGCAAAACTTCCCGCGGAGATCACGCTGACGCCCTTTTTTTCAATCTCGTCAGCCGGAACTTTCAGCTTGTCGGCGATGATTTTGCGAGCCAGCGCTTCGGCCATCGGCGAGCGACAGGTGTTTCCGCTGCACACGAAGAGCACCGTCGTTCGCAGCAGCCGTTCGATGATGCGCTCGTCGTAGATTCCCGCGCGCACGATCTCGAAGCGATTCGGTTGGACGCGCAGGATCGTGGACACCTTGGAATATCGCGACGGCCCGGCGTCGAGGATCAGATCGACCCTTCCGTCAAGCTCGGCGGCAAGCTGCGACGCCTGCTGCGTCTCGCCGGCTCCGGCGCGGGTGAGCACGATCGGCAAATCGGCGCGCAAGATGACATCCGTTGTGACGATGTGGTCGGGAAATCGCAGCGTGATCGTCGAGCCGTTGTAAATATCGGATTCCGCAACGTTCATTTCTTTCGCGACGGCAGCGCGGCGCTGCGGTGGAACCTCGAACATGAGCGCGACCGGACCGGGCCAGAGCTTTCTCATAAGCCGCCGCGCGTAATCGTTGATCTCGCCGAGATATTTTTCGGCATCTTCGCGCCTGGCGACGTGAATCGTGAAAGGCTTTGATTCCCCGCCGCTGCGAAGCTGCTTCAGCCGCGCCAGGCCGTGCGGGTTCGTGAGCGCGCCGGCGGCGCCATAGACGGTTTCCGTCGGCAGTACGACCACGCCGCCGCCGAATATCCACGACGGTTGTGGCCATTGTCATCAGGCCGGATTATAGACTCCCCGGCGGCGGGCGAGAAATTGACGGCTTACTTTGTGCGCTGCGATGCTGTCTAATCCGCGGAAAGGACTCTCATGCGGCACCTTCTGGTTATTTTTATCATTACAACGATCGCCGGCTGCGCGATGGCGCAAAACAGCTCTCCGCCGCAGTCATCTTCGTCGCCTCCGCCGCTGGTCAATCCGACCGGGACTGAGCTGGCAGCGAATTCGTCAGTTGACCAGGTTCTCGACGCGCTAGACGCGCGCGGGCGCGGGCTCTCGAGCTTCACCGCCGACGTCACGCTTGGCGAAACCGACACGGCCGTGGGCGACACCAGCACCCGCTCAGGAAAAGTCCTCTACCAGGTCAAGCCCGGCGGCGACGCGCGGATCATCGTGAACTTCACGACCGTCGATCGCGCCGGCAAGCCGACTCGCGAGCAGTTGATCTATCTGCTGGACAACGGAAATCTCATCGAGCGAAATTATCGAACGAAAAATCAGGTCACACGCCAGGTCATCAAGCCGGGGGAAAAGGTCAACCTGCTGCGCCTCGGCGAAGGCCCATTCCCGCTGCCGATTGGTCAGCCCAAAGAGGAAGTTTACAAGCAGTTCGACGTCAAGAAGATCGACGCCCCGGGCAAAGATGATCCATCGGGGACGATTCACGTCCAGCTGATCCCAAAAGCCGGAACGCGCTTCGCGCGGCAGTTCAAGACGATCGACGTGTGGGTTGACAGCAAATCGCACATGCCGCGACGGATCGCGACCATGGATTCGACCGAAACGACGATCCGCACGACCGATCTGCAAAATGTCCAGGTGAATCCCAAGTTGGCGGATAAGGATTTCTCTCTGGAAAACATCGACGCGAAGAACTGGAATTTGGTGAACGAAAAGTTCCGGGATTGATCTGTGGCACGGACGGCCCGCCCGTGTCTTTGAATTTTAGATAAAGAAATCACGGGCGGGCCGCCCGTGCCACGCGCTTCGGTTTGCGCGGCAGAAGTGCATTTTCCAGCTTTCGCATCGCCTGCCGAAGGCGGTGCTCATTTTCCACCAGTGCGATCCGCACGAAACCTTCGCCGTTCTCTCCGAACGCTCTTCCAATCGATGGTGCTCTGTTCTTTCAGATGCGCCTCGGTGACGCGCGCCCAGACGAACATGCTGGCGCGCGGGTTGTTGTAGCTCCAGCCGAGCTTGTCCATGCCTTTGCAGACGATGTCGCGCCGCTTCTGATAGATCATGCTCTGCTCTTTGGGCGTGCTGCCGTGCTGGCGCATGGCGATGATGCTGGCGATCTGGATCGGCGCGAACATGCCGTAATCGTAATAGCCCTTGATCGTTGCCAGCGCCTTGATCATCTCTGAATTGCCCGCGCAGAAGCCGCAGCGCCAGCCGGCCATGTTGTACGACTTGCTCATCGTGGTGAATTCGACGCCGATCTCCTTCGAGCCGCTCGCGGAAAGAAAACTGGGCGCTTTGTAGCCGTCGAAATTGATCTCGCCATAGGCAAAATCGCTGATGATCATGATGCCATGCTTGCGGCACAGCGCAATGGCGCGATCCCAGAAATCCGGCTCGATGGTCATCGACGTCGGGTTGTGCGGGTAATTCAGAATCAGCAATTTGGGCGTCGGATAAAGCCCTTCGATCATCTTTTCGATGCGATCAAGAAACGCCTGATCGTTGCCCAGCGGCACGCGGAAATGCGGGATCGGGCACGACCGCAGTGTCTCCCGGACCTAGCAATGCCAGGCACAGGTGCGAGAAACCCTCCTTGCTGCCGATGGTGGCGATGATCTCGGTCTCCGGATCGAGTTCGACAGCGTATTTCGACTTGTATTTCTTCGCGACCTCCTTGCGCAATCCCGTGATGCCGTTGCTCACGCTGTAGCGATGATTGCGCGGATCGCGCGCCGCTTCGGCGAGCTTAGTGACAACCGCCTCCGGCGTCGGGTCGCTCGGATTGCCCATGCCCAGATCGATGATGTCCACGCCCGCCACGCGTTTCTCATATTTG
>QHOZ01000094.1 GCA_003219495.1 Verrucomicrobiota bacterium
CCGGCAAATGTTCGACAGGCTCCGCGAGGACGCGCCGCTGCGGACGATGGCTTACACGATCTTTGGGCTGCTCTACGTGCTCTGGCTTTACAATTTCGTCACGAAAATCGTCTACGTCGTTCCACGGAGCCCGACCGGCGCGGTGACCGGCCAGTTCTACGTTCTCTATCTTGTGGCGGTCACGAAGTTCAGCGACATGGGCGCGTATCTCACCGGCAGCCTGATCGGGCGCCACCCATTGATTCCGCACATCAGCCCGAAGAAAACCTGGGAAGGATTCTTCGGCGCGCTCGCATTTTCGCTCCTGGCGAGCTGGGGCATGTTCAAGTTGATGCCGGGGCATCTGTCGGCCCTGAACCTGACGCACGCGATCGTTTTGGGCCTGCTGCTGGGTTTTGCCGCGGTCATCGGCGACCTGGCGGAATCGATCGTTAAACGGAGCACGGGCGTGAAAGATTCCGGTAATTTTTTGCCGGGGATCGGTGGTGCCCTTGATCTGGTCGACAGCCTGCTCTTCACCGCGCCGCTCCTTTTTTTTTATCTCCGTCTCGTCATTCGGCTGGACTAAATCCGGGCGCGAGAAACGAATCTCCTTGGGATGAAACGAAAACGCGTGGTCGTTCTGGGCGCGACGGGATCGATCGGTGAGAGCGCGCTGAAGGTGGCGCACGATATTCCAGAACGGATGGAGATCGTCGGCCTGGCGGCGAACCGGAACGCACAAAAGCTGGCGGTACAGGCGAACAAAGTGCGGCCGCCGGCGGTTTGTTTGGTGGACGAAACGAAAGTCGGGGAGCTGCGAGCTGCGCTGGAATATGAGCCCCGCATCTTCTCAGGCGAAAGCGGGCTGGTGGAGATCGCGTGTTTGGCGGAAGCGGAGATGGTGCTGGTCGCCGTTGTCGGAACCGGCGGGTTGCAGCCGGCTTTGGCGGCGATCGAGGCGGGAAAAGATCTGGCGGTGGCGAGCAAGGAAATTCTCGTGATGGCGGGGGAGATCGTGATGCGGGAGGCGGGCAAGAAAGGCGTTCAGATTTTGCCCGTCGATAGTGAGCACAACACGATTTTTCAGTGCCTTGAAGGAAGGGTTCAGGGTTCAGGGTTCAGGGTTCAGGAGGGAGGAAGCGCGGAACGAAACCTTTCT
>QHOZ01000099.1 GCA_003219495.1 Verrucomicrobiota bacterium
CGGCGCGGGCCGGTTTTTCTTCGTAAAAGCAGTTCTCCTGAAAAAACTTGGTCGCTTCGTCCACGGTCATCTTTTGAGTGTGCATCTTGATTGCGACGCAGAGCCGGCATAAGCGCAGGAGCGCTTCGTCCGCTTGCGCGAGGCGGTATTTCGCGGCGCGCTTCTCGTCGGCCTCATTCGGATTCGCGACTTTGCCGTAGCCTTCATCGAGCATCATTTTTTCGCAGTAGTGCGCCCAACCTTCGATGAATGCGTAGCTGCCAAATATTTTCTCGACCTTGCTGGCGGTTGAGGCGTTCAAGCGCAGGAACTGCACGTAATGACCGGGATAAACTTCGTGAATTGAAACCACGTCCGCGGTGAAGAAGTTGAACGAAGTCAGCCATTCATCTTTTTGCACGGGCGGCCACTCGGCCTCCGGCGGTGTGACATAATAGTACGCTTCGGTCGCGCGTTTCTCGAACGCGCCCGGCGTATCCATCGACGCGAACGACGTTGCGCGGCGATACTGCGGGGTTTCCTTTACGCGCGCGCGAACTTCAGATGGGATCGTGACCAGCTTTCGCGTGACGACAAACTTCCGGATCGATTCGAGATCTTTGTTGATGTCGGTCAGCAAACTGTCGGCCGTCGGATGCTCGCTCTGCACTTGTTTGAAAACTTCGGCCGGCGTTTTTTCGGGATCGATCTTCTTGGCCGCATCGGCGAACGCTTGCTGCTCCTTGCGCAATTCCTCCATGCCGATCTCGAGAACTTTTTCCGGTGGAAGATCGACAAGCTCCGTTTCCTTCAACATGCGGGCGAACTTTTCTTCGCCAATGGCGAAGTTGTCCGTCGCTTTCGGAAGTTTATCGCGCTCAAGCCAGGCGGCGTACTCGGTCAGAGCCGCCGCCGCTTTGCGATTCGCCTCCATGAATTCGGAGCGAATGCGCTCGTCTTTTAATTCGGCGACCGCCTCGACCAAATTCTTGCGCAAAAAATCGGCGGAACCTTTTGCGATTTGAATCGCGAGCTGCACGTAAGGCTTTGGCAAAACCGGATCGAGATTGGTCCGCGCAGCGATGAGAATGTTCGGCACCTGCGACTCAATCGCGGTGATGTTGTGCACGCGGTCTTCGAGCGGCGCGAAATTGCGTTTGATGTAGACATTCACGTCCGCCGCGCGCGCATAGACCATCGGGTCGCGCTCGTAGATCGACATCGCCTCGCGCTGGAAGATTTCATTGCGGATCCCGGCCTGCAGAATTCGCAGATCGATCGATTGACGCTGACTTAACTTGTCGAGATCGAACTTTCGCAGCCGATCCTCAAATCGTCTCAAGCGCGAAAGCTCTGCGTCGAGCGCGAGCCGGCTGTAATCGGAAATTTTCCCATCGTATTCGTGCATCCCTTCCGATGTGCCGAGCAATGGGCGCGCGGCGAAGTAACCTTTGATGAATTCCTCCGCGATCGCTTCGTATTCCTGATCCGGCGTTTGCAGCGCCGACGCGTTTCCGGCCAGAAAACAAGTGGCGACCACGAGCAACACTGCGCTCCCTGATTTCGAAATCTTCAACACGGCGGCGCAACTTTATACGACGCTTTGCGCGTTGCCAAAAATTTTGGATGAGCGAATATCGGAGCGTTCGAGTTCATCAATGAAGCGGCGTTTCGTTTTCGGAGCACTCGGTTTGATCATTCTCGGGCTGCTTTCCGCCCTGGGCATTCGCGAATTAACCGCGGCGGACCAGGATGATGACAGCGGCTACTCGCAAATCGCGATCTTCGCCAAAGCGGTGCAATTGATCCGGCAGGATTACGTCGATGGAAACAAGACCAGTTACCATGAGCTGATCACGGCCGCGCTCAAAGGCATGCTCTCGTCGCTCGATCCGCACAGTCAATTCATGGACCCGGACGATTTTCGCGACATGCAGGAGGACACGCGAAGCCGGTTCAACGGACTCGGCATTGAGGTCGCGATCAAAAATGGTCTACCGACAATTGTGACGCCGATGGAAGACACTCCGGCCGCGCGCGCCGGGATTTTGTCGGGCGATCAGATTTTGAAAATTAACGGCACGTCGACGGAGAAAATGGATTTGCAGGACGTGATCAATCACCTGCGCGGCACGCCCGGTCAAAAAATTGCGCTGACGTTGATTCGACCGGCCACGAAAGAGGTAAAGGATTACCAACTCGAGCGCGCGGAGATCAAAGTACAAAGCGTGAAGGGCGCGAAGCTGCTCGATCCGGAGTTAACCGGCGCGTTCAAGATCGCCTATGTGCGTTTGATTCAATTCAACGAGCCGACCGCGGATGAATTAGGGAGAGCGCTCGATCAATTGCAGAAGGACGGAATGCAGGCGCTGATTCTCGATCTTCGCAATAACCCCGGCGGTTTGTTGAACAGCGCGGTGGATGTTTGCGGACAATTTCTGCCGCCCAACACCAAAGTCGTTTCCACGCAGGGCCGCGTCGCTTCGCAACAGCGCGAGTACACGACTTCCGGCGTCCCGCGAGATCGTCCGAATTTTCCGATGGCTGTGTTGGTGAATGAAGGGAGCGCGAGCGGCGCGGAGATCGTCTCCGGCGCGCTCAAAGATCTTCATCGCGCGATCCTGGTTGGCGAAACCACTTTCGGCAAAGGCTCCGTGCAAAACGTGATGCAATTGCCCGATGGCTCGGCGTTGCGTTTCACGACCGCGAAATATTACACGCCCGGCAAACAGGTGATTCATGGGAACGGTGTCGCTCCGAACATTCGCGTGCCGATGAGCCCGGAGCAGGAGCGCCAGCTTTTTGCGGCGCGCAGCAGCGGTGACACGATTCGGCCCGACGAAGACAAGAATTTTATCAAGGGCAACGATCCGCAAATGGTGCGTGCGATCGACGCGCTCAAAGGCGTGATGATTTACGCGCAGCAAAACGCCACCAAAAGCGAAGCGACCAAGAAATAGTTGTAGAGGCGATCTGTGGCCGCCGATTTGTCATTCCGAGCGAAGTCGAGGAATCTCTAACTGTTATCTGGCCGTTGTTTGATCAGAAATATCTAGAGATGGCTCGACTCCGCTCGACATGACAGTATTGGCTCTTGAAACTTCCTGCGACGAAACCGCTGTCGCGATTCTGCGCGATGGCCAGCTGGTCGCCAGCGAAGTCGCGTCGCAAATCGCCGAGCACGAAAAATACGGCGGCGTCGTTCCGGAAGTCGCATCGCGGAATCATCTCGTGCATGCGCCGCGACTGCTGGAGCGCGCGCTACGGGATGCAAAGATCGACATCGAGAGCGTTGATGCTTTTGCGGCGACAAGCGGTCCCGGATTAGCGAGCTCGCTGATGATCGGCGCTTCGATTGCGAAAGGTCTCGCGATTGGTTTCGGCAAACCGTTTCTCGCTATCAATCACCTTGAAGGCCATTTGCTCTCGCCATTTTTCGATTGTGATGAAATCAAACCGAACGTTTCGCTCATCGTGAGCGGCGGTCACACCATGACGGTTCTTGTCCGCGGCATCGGCGATTACCAAATCATTGGACGCACGGTCGATGATGCGGCCGGCGAAGCGTTCGACAAAATCGCGAAGCTTCTCGGCCTCGGTTATCCCGGCGGCCCGCAGATCGAGAAATTCGCGGCGAACGGCGATCCGAAAAAATTCGATTTGCCGCGAAGCATGCCCGATTCAGAAAATTTCAGCTTTAGCGGATTGAAAACGGCGGTGCGCTATTTGTTGCCGAGATTGAGCGGCGATTTCGTTCCCGACGTGTGCGCGTCGGTCCAAGCCGCGATTGTCGATGTGCTGGTTTCGAAAACGATTGCGGCTGCGAAGAAGCACGGCGCCGATCTTGTCACAATCAGCGGCGGCGTGAGTTGCAACCAAGCGCTGCGAAATCGAATGAGCGACGCATGCGAACGCCACCGTTTGGAATTGAAAACCGCCCAGCCTTCGTTGTGCACCGACAACGCCGCGATGATTGCCTTCGCGGCGATGCTGCGATTGCAGAACGGATGCAACTCAAGCGTGAGTGAAGAGATCGACCCGAATCTGGCGTTAATGGAACCGGCAAAAAGTTGATCTTCAAATCTGGCGTCGTGGTGATAATGTAAGCGATCAGAGTGTAGTTTCCGGGCTTGAACGGGAACCGATTGGAAAGTTATGTGGAGAGGCCGTTCACTTGCTCTTTCTTGCTTCGCGGTTTTGATCGCGTTTGATGCTTCCTTTGCCGCTCAAAACGGAGTGGTTGTGAAAAAAGCAAAGCCGGTCGGCGGAAAATCGCCCGCCTCTCCGCCAGCGGAGCACTACCGGTGGAAAGCAAATATCGTCACCACAGTTTTTTGGATTGGCGAAGCGCCCGCTGGCCATAATCTCACGCCGAATCGCACAAGCGCCTGGGACAAACAGTGGTCAAAAAATTACGGCGGTTTTGATGACCCAAATCCGGCTCATCGGAGTAATTATATCCCGGTAAAATTTACACCGCGGCAAAACCCGTTTTACTGCGCGCTTCCTTACAACGATAAAGCACATGAGGGCCACCGACCGGAAGCGCCTCGCGTTGTTCCGTGGTTCAAAGAAGCGTATCAAGGCCCGGCTGTTTCCACCTGCAAAGATCGATGGGTTGCGATCCGCAAAGGCAATCGAGTCGCATATGCGCAATGGGAAGACGCGGGACCATTCCAAACAGATCATTGGCAATATGTATTTGGTAAGGAGCGTCCTAAACCAAATTTAAATAAAGGTGCGGGCCTTGATGTCTCTCCTGCAGTCCGGGACTATCTCGGACTAAAAGACACTGACGTCACCGACTGGCGGTTTGCAGACTTTAGCGAAGTGGCGGTCGGGCCGTGGTCGCGATTGGGAGAAAATAATACGTTCGTCATCAACGGCCGCAAAAAAGCGGTGAAGGTCGCGGAGAGTTCAAAATCGAACAAGGAAGCGGCGAAGGCTCGATAAGTGATTAGTATTCGCGCTTCAGCAAATAATCAGCGAGAGCGTGGAGTGTGTCCCCCCGTTTGCCGAAGATCGACAACGCATCGTGTGCTTGCTTCGTCAGTCGCATCGCTTCCATGCGGGATTTTTCCAAGCCGATGATTGCGGGATAAGTCGCTTTTTGCGCCGCAATATCTTTGCCCGCGCTCTTGCCAAGCTTCTCGCTCGTTTGCGTGACGTCGAGAATGTCGTCGATCACTTGAAACGCGAGTCCGAGCGCGCGGCCAAATTTTGTCATCGCGGCCAATTCCTTCGTGGTCGCATTCGCGCTCATCGCGCCCAGACAAACGGAAGCGGTGAGCATTGCGGCGGTTTTATTTTGGTGGATGTAACGAAGATCGGCCGGCCCGAGCTTCCGGCTGCGACTGCGACCTCGCGCAAAAGTGTGAAGGGAGCGTAACGATGTGACGGCTTCGTGTGCGAAACGATTTCGAACGCGATCGTGAGGAGCGCGTCACCCGCGAGCACTGCGATCCCATCGCCAAATACTTTATGACACGTCGCGCGGCCGCGGCGGAAATCGTCGTTGTCCATGCTCGGAAGATCATCGTGGACTAACGAATAGGTGTGGATGCATTCCATCGCGCACGCCAGCGGCAGCGCGTTGTCGATCTTCCCGCCGCACGCTTCGGCCGCGGCGAGTGTGAGAATTGGCCGCAAACGTTTTCCGCCGGCGAACAAGCTGTAACGCATCGCCTTGTGAATGGTCGCCGGCCGCACGTTCTCCTTCGGTAAATATCTATCCAGCGCGCGATCGATCAGTTGCTGCCGGGATTTGAGATAAGGTTTTAAGTTCATGTCGCGGCGAACCGCACTGTAAAAACCAATTAGGCGCGTGCGCTAGATATTTTCTGCGGTCTCAGCGGTCGCGATAGGTTTGGTGCGCATGGCGAGGAACGCGCCAATAAGCAAGACGATCGCGCTGATGCATTGGGCGAGGTTGATTCGTTCGTGAAAAATAAGAGCGGACAATCCGAGTGCGGCGAGGGGACAGAGGAGTTGGAGGCTTTGCGAAAGGGCGACGCCGATTTCGCAAATAGCGATGTAATACAAGACGTGGGCGAGGGTGATGCAGGTGACCGACATGAGTGGCAAAAGCAACGCGGAAGTGATCACGCTGACCACCCCGAAACTGCGAATCGGACCGAGTCGCGCCGATGGTCGCTTGATCAGCGTTGCGTAAAGCGCCCAACAAAAAGACGCAGTGAAAGCGACGAACAATCCCGGCAACGCGATATGCCGATCCTGGCCGTTCGATTGAAACCAAATGACGCCGAACGCACCTGCCAAGCCGAGCAGGGTGCCGGCCTGAAACTGCCATTGCCGGATCACGTCGCGTTCTTCCGGAAAAAGCACGAGCGCGAGCACGGCGGTGAAGATGACGGAAGAGCGAATGAAGATCGCGTAAACACCGGGCCCCATATAAAACAACGCCACGACCTGCGTGATTTGATGAACAACGTTTGGCAGACACGGAATCAAACAGAGCGCGACCGCGCGCATGTCGATCTTGGGACCGCGGCGAAATTGAAAGAGAACGAACGGAACAATCGCGAGGCAGGCGACCGCATAGCGGTAAAAATTTTGAGCCCAGGGATCGTAAAAGCCGTTTAGATAAAATTGGAAGAGCGAGGGCACCGACCAGATGGCGATGGTCGCGAAGAGAGCGGCGTAGCCCTTGGTGAGTTGTTCGCTTTGCCGGCCCATTGCTGGTAATTGTGACATGCCGCGACAAATTCGCAGGTCCGAGCCGCGTTGGCATTTATTTGCTGGCGTGCGCGGTAGGAATCGCTCAAAAGTTAGGGCCCGGGAGGACACATGAAAACTCGAACCAAATTTACGCTCTCAATTTTTGTCATCGCAATGGCGCTTAGCGCGCCGGGCCTTTACGCGAAGAAACGCGGCGGCGGGGGTGGCGAAGCAGAGGATCATCGGCGCAAAGCGCTCCAGTTTATCGATGCGAAGCAATTCGACAAAGCGGTCGAAGAATTCAACAAAGAGGTAGAAGCGGCGCCGAATAATCCGGAAGCGTACCGGGATCGCGGCACGGCATATCGCGCGGCGGGCAGGGCCGCGATCGCCGCAAACGATGGACCGGCCGCTGCGCAGCGATTTAACGCGGCGGTCGCCGATTTCACCAAGATGATCGAGCTCGAACCAAATAGTTCGGCCGGTTATATCGAGCGGGGTCAAACGGAGCTCGCGCAAATTACTTATGACGCGGCGGTCAACGATTTGAACAAAGCGTTGGAATTGAAAGGCGATGAGGCGCTCGTCTATAAATTCCGCGGCTTCGCTTACGTCGGCCTGAAGCAATGGGACAAA
>QHOZ01000096.1 GCA_003219495.1 Verrucomicrobiota bacterium
GCCTCGAGCTCTTTCATCAATTCCGTGACCGAACCGCCGGGAGGCAGAAACAGATAACCTTCCAAGCGCTCAAAATTGCAATCGATCTTATTTTCGAGCACGATTTGCTCGATTGTATCAATCGCCGCGCTATGACTTTCGGCGACGAGTCGCGCACATTCTTCGCCAAGCATCTGTTCAATCTCGACGTAACCGTCATCGACCATGTTCACCAGATGCGCGGTGGTTCGCGCGGTCATTCCGCTGCCAAGAGGCCCGTCGTCGATCAAGACAACGTTGCGTCTCTCGCGCGCGAGAAGATAAGCCGTAGTAGCGCCCGCGATTCCGCCGCCAACGACACAAACGTCGGTCGTTAAATTTTCCGTGACTGGACCGCTACGAAATTTCTTCGCGGTGCGCTCCCAAAATGAAATCAGATTTCCCGTACGTTCGCCAACGTCTTGCATCATGTATAGATCGCACGAGCGTGTCCCACCCGATCCAACTATATTGAGCTGTTTCTCGCGAAGTTGCAGCCAGGCGCTTCAATCCCGTTAAAGATCTTCTTTGGACTGATCGAAGTCGTCATCATCTACGTCGGGATTTATTTCATCCGGCATCGCGAGAAATTTTTCGGCCACAAAAGCGACGAGGACGACACCTATGCTTCGGCGAATTTGCGGATGGTGATGGTAGTGTTGGTCTGGATTCACTCGTTCGTCATCACCGCCATCATGATTTTTGAAGTCTGAGCGAACGCAATCGCTCAGCCGTCGATGAAGGGCCGTTTCACCGGATGCATATCCGCCAGGACAAGCGCGGTCACGACTAACGCCACGTGTGAGAAGGCTTGAGGAAAATTGCCAAGCTGTCGTTTTGTGGCCGGCTCGTACTCTTCCGAGAGCAAACCGAGATCATTCCGCAATTCGAGCAAGCGCTCGAACAATTTTCGCGCGTCCTCTTTACGCCCGATCAAATGCAAACACGACGCCATCCAAAACGAGCACGGCAAAAACACGCCTTCGGTTCCCGGCAGGCCGTCGACAGCTTCTTTCTCCGGCCGATATCGCAGGATGAATCCGTCTTCGTTGAGCTCGCGTTCGATGGCTTCAATGGTGTTTCGAACGCGCTCGTCGCTCACCGGCAAAAACCCGGTGAACGGCAGCGTGAGCAAACTCGCGTCCAATCCTTCGCTTCCATAAAACTGAGTAAACGCTTTCTTGCGCGGATTGTAACCGCGCTCGCAAACTTCAGCGTGAATCTGGTCGCGAATTTTTCGCCATTGATCCAAATTTTCGCCCGCGTCACATTTGCATTCTTCCGCGAGCTTGATCGCGCGATCGAACGCGACCCATGCCATGATTTTTGAGTGCGTGAATTGTTTGCGTCCGCCGCGGACTTCCCAAATTCCTTCGTCAGGATCCTGCCAGTGTGTCTCCAAAAACTTCAACAACCCGGACACGAGCGCCCAAACCGGTTCCTCCATTTTGATTCCGGCCTGGTCGGCGCGATACATCGCCGCGAGCACTTCGCCGTAAACATCGAGTTGAAATTGTCGGGACGCGGCGTTTCCAATCCGCACCGGCTTTGAATTTTCGTAGCCGTCGAGCCACGGCACTTCGAATTCCTCCAGTCGTCGTTCGCCGTGCACGCCGTACATGATTTGCATTTGCGCCGGACTGCCGGCGATCGCGCGCAACAACCATTCCCGCCACATCTTCGCTTCCTCGGTGAAACCGGCGTTCATGAATGCGATCAAGGTGAACGTCGCGTCGCGCAGCCAGCAAAAGCGATAGTCCCAATTTCGCACGCCGCCGATTTCTTCCGGCAACGAAGTCGTCGCCGCGGCTACGAGTCCACCGCTTGGCGCGTAGGTGAGACCTTTCAACACGATCAGCGATCGAACGACTTCATCCCGCCACGGGACGTTCTCGTGACAATTGACTCCCCACTCTTCCCAGAATTTTTCCGTGTCGCGCAATGCATGGTCGGCGTGCACTTCTTTCGGCGGCGTTTCGTGCGATGCGAACCAGGTCAGAACAAACGGAACGCGATCGCCTTTTCCGATTTCGAATTCCGCGACGGTGGTTAAATCTTTGCCGCGCGTTTCTATTGGCGTCCGCAGAATCAATCCGTCCGGCCCCGCAATCGCTTCCAGTCCGCCGTGTTTCTTCCGCACCCACGGCACGACGTGGCCGTAATCGAACCGGATGATCAGCTCCATTTGCATCTTCACCGAACCGCGCACGCCTTCGACGATGCGAATGAGGTCGGGATTTTTTCCGCGTGGCGGCATGAAATCGATTAACCGGACAGCGCCGCTCTCCGTTTCGATTTCGGTTTCGAGAATCAGTGTGTTGCCCCGATAACGACGGCTAAGTTTTTTGATCGGCTCATCCGGATAGAAGTGCCAGCGGCCGTTTTCTCCTTTGCCTAACAACGCGGCGAAACACGCACCGGAATCGAATCGCGGAAAACACGCCCAATCGACGCAACCGTCCCGACTAACCAGCGCAGCGGTCTGCGTATCGCTCAGAAAAGCGTAATCCTCAATTTTTGTCCCGCGCTTCGCCATCGCGATGTCACTCTAGGCGCAACTTGTCGATCGTGCATCGCATGTCGCGCGATCTTTGGCTCGATTGCGGACGACGTTTGCGTCATCAATAATCTGTCGATGATCACCGGCGGTTGTTATTGCGGAAGAACTCGCTTTCGAGTGAACGGCGAGGCGCGCGTGTCTGCGAATTGTCATTGCCAAAACTGTCGTCGCGCGGCCGGTGCTCAGGCGGTGGCGTGGACAATGGTGAAACGTTCCGACTTCGAGTGGGAAACCAACGAACCGCATCGATATAAAACTGAGACCGGCGCGTTTCGAACTTTTTGCGATTCCTGCGGCACGTCGCTCACTTACGAAACCGATCGCCGTCCCGATGAGATCGACATCACCACCGGAAGCCTGGACCACGCCGAGAATTATCCGCCGAGCAAAGATGTTTATCCTGAAGAAAAACTCCCGTGGGTCGATTTGATAAAATAGATCCTCGCCATGGCTACTGACACACTTTGCTGGGCCGACATTCCTGTGATGAATCTGGATCGCGCGATAAAATTCTATTCCGCGGTGCTCGGACACGAGGTGAAGAAATTGCCGGCTAACGGGAGCGAATACGGTTTGCTCCCGCACGAAGAGGCGAATGCTTCGGCGTGTCTCTGCCTGCGGAGCGATAGCGGCGGCGTTGATAATCGACCATCCGCGAATGGCCCGCTCATTTATCTCTTGGTCGAAGGCCGGCTCGACGAAGCAGTCGAAGCTGCGCGCGCGAACGGCGGAAAAATATTGCGCGCGCGGCAACAAATCGGCGAACACGGTTTTCGCGCAGTGATCATTGATTCGGAAGGCAACCGCATCGCGCTTCACACCTCCGCCGCATCGCCTTAGCGCGCGACGAACATTTTCCAAATCAACCCGAGCAGTCCGCTCGCCAGCACGACCGGGATGATGTCGATCTTGTAACGAAGCATCGCGACAAATCCGGCGAGCGCGAGAACGATGGCGAACCAATCGACGACGCCGGATTGCGGAAAGAAGACGTGCAAGGCAAACCAGACCGCCAGATTTAAAATTACGCCGACGATTGCAGCGGTCACTGCAGTGAGCGCGCTCGTGAGTTTTTCGTTCCCGCGCAATTGCTCGATGTGCGGACCGCCAACGAAGATCCAAAGAAAACAAGGCGTGAACGTCGCCCAAGTGGTGATCAGCGCGCCGAGGGTCGCGGCCAGGAGCGGCGACAATCCTTCAGGATGTTGCCACGCGCCCACGAATCCGACGAATTGCAAAACCATGATCAACGGACCGGGCGTTGTTTCGGCGAGGCCGAGTCCGTCCATCATTTGTCCCGGTTTGAGCCAGCCGTAATGAAACAGAGCTTGTTGCGCGACGTAAGGCAGGACGGCGTACGCTCCACCGAACGTCACGACCGCCGCTTTGCTAAAAAATATTCCTTCCTTGAATAGCGTGCTGTCCCAGCCGCGCGAAAATCCGGCGAGCATCGTCGGCGCAATCCAGAGCGCGATGCAAATCAGTGAAATCCAAATCGCGCGCAGCAAATTCGGTTTTGTGTGCGCTGGCGATTCCTGTTCGTCGCTAATCACGGACAATTTCTCGGATTCACCGTGGCCCGCCGCGGCCGCGAATTTGTCTTTCCAAAATATTCCGCCGAGAAAGCCGATGATGCCGGCGCCGAAAACGATTATGGGAAACGGCACTTTGAAAAAATAGATTCCAACAAACGCGAGCACGGCTAACGACCACATGACTGCGTTTCGCAGCGCGCGGCGGCCGATTCGAATCATCGCCACGAGCACGATGGCCGTCACCGCCGGTTTCAGTCCGTAAAAGATTGCCGCGATCCACGGCACATTTCCGAACGCGGCGTAAATGTAACTCAGCGTCCACAAAACGAAGATCGACGGGACG
>QHOZ01000097.1 GCA_003219495.1 Verrucomicrobiota bacterium
GCGAATCAGCAAAGGTTTGCCGAACGAAAAAATTCCGGTCGTGATCGAGCCGAAGGTGGATGGCGTTGCTGTCTCAGTGATGTACGAAAATGGAAGATTGAAATACGCGGCGACACGCGGCGACGGCTTGGTCGGCGACGACATCACCCAGAACATCAAGACGATTAAATCAGTGCCCCATCAATTGCGCGGGAGCGCGCCGAAGATTTTCGAGGTGCGTGGCGAAGCGTATCTCGACAAGAAAGGTTTCGAAAAGTTGAACAAAGAGCGTGAAGCCGCGGGACTGCCGCAGTTCGCGAACCCGCGAAACGCGGCGGCCGGTTCGTTGAAACATCTCGACCCAAGCGTCGCGGCAAAGCGCCCGCTCGGAATGATTTTTTATGGAACGGGCGCGGTCGAAGGCGCGGATGTCGATCTTCATTCGAAAATTTTCCCGTTGTTCGAAAAGCTCGGGTTACCAACGCACGAAGATTGGTGGCTGGCGGATTCAATCGATAAAATTCTGAATGCGATCCGCGATCTCGATGAGATCCGGCGCGATTTTCCATACGAGACCGACGGCGCGGTGATCAAAGTCGACGCGCTCGCGCAGCGTGAACGGCTCGGGTTCACGGCAAAGTCGCCACGGTGGGCGATCGCTTACAAGTACGCCGCCGAACGCGTTGAAACCAAGTTGCTCGACATCAAAGTTCAAGTTGGCCGCACCGGAATTCTCACGCCGGTAGCCGTGCTCGAACCGGTGCTGGTGAGCGGCAGCACGGTTTCGCGCGCGACGTTGCACAACGAGGATGAGATCAAGCGCAAAGACATCCGGATTGGCGACACGGCGATGATCGAAAAAGCCGGCGAAGTCATTCCAGCGGTTGTCGAGGTGGTGAAATCAAAACGGCCGCGCAACGCGAAGCCGTTCGATTTTCTCAAACATATCCGCGGCAAATGTCCGGTGTGCGGCGGTCCAGTTTCGCGCGATCCGCAATTCGTCGCGTGGCGTTGTGAAAATTTGCGTTGTCCTGCGCAAGCGACGCGGCGTTTGGAATTCTTCGCGGCGCGCGGCGCGCTCGACATTGAAAGCGTCGGCGGAATTGTCGCGGACAAACTGGTTGAGCGCGGCTTGGTTTCCTAGCCGCTCGATTTGTTCGAGCTCAAAGTAGATCAACTCGCGATATTGAATCTTGGAACCGATGAATCGCCGCGAGTTTTCGGCGAGAAGAACGCGACCAAAGCGATTCAGGCGATCGACCGCGCGCGAACACTGCCGCTCTCGCGCTGGCTTTACGCGCTCGCGATCCCTGAGGTCGGTAAAACAACCGCGAGCGATCTCGCGCGATATCACGAAGCGATCGAGGACGTCGCCAACTCGAAACTTTTGCGTGACGTCATCGCTTATCACGGAAGCAAAGACAAGAAGCAGCGTGAGGAAATCGCCGAGCGCTTGATCAAATCCGGTTTCGGTGAGCCTTCGAAAAGCAAGACCGACAAACAACGCGGAATCGTGACCCAGGTTGGACCGGTCGTCGCGCAGAGCGTTCTGGATTCCTTCGCATCGACGACGGGAAGAAAAATTTCCCAGCGAATGAAGCAGCTTGGGATTGAGCCGAAGGGCGAGAAGATTTCAGCCAAGACCCGCGCGCAACTGGCGTTCGCGGGAAAAACGTTCGTGCTGACGGGGACGCTGCCGTCGATGACCCGTGAGGAAGCTTCGGCGAAAATCGAAGCGCTTGGCGGTCGCGTCACTGGCAGTGTGAGCAAGAAAACCGATTACGTCCTCGCGGGAAGCGAAGCGGGAAGCAAGCTCGAGAAAGCGAAAGAGCTCGACGTGAAAATTATCGACGAAGCCGAGTTTAGAAAAATGCTGTGATTACGGCGTCCGGTCCGGAATCGACTGAAGATTCAGCGGCATGCCGCGATTCAAGAGCGGCGGCGCTGCGAGCAATGGCGCTTTCGGTTGACTCGCCGGATGCATTTCCGCCAGGACGTTGAAGGTGAGCTTCTCGTCGCCGCGCATCACGGTGATCGGCACGACGTCGCCAGCGGTTAAATAAAACGACGCATCGAGAATGTCTTCCGGTTCGTGCACTTTAGTCCGGCCAATTTGCAGAACGACGTCACCCGATTTCATTCCCGATTCCGCCGCGGGCGTGTCTTTCATAATGTCTTTCGTCACCGCGCGTGAACCTTCGATGGGCGCTGGCGCTTCGGCGACGTTCGCGCCGATCCAACCGTGGCGCGGTTCACCGAACCGGACGTAATCGTTACGAATCTTTTCCGCGGCTTCGATCGGCAGGGCGTAACAGGAATTATTTTCGAACGTATAAAGGAGAATACCGACGACCTCGCCTTTGAGATTCAGGAGCGGCGCGCCACCTTCACCGCGCTGCGGCGGCAGATTCACGCGCAGATGTTTGGTCGGAAAATATCCGCCAAAACATTTGCGATCGAAACCCGCGATCATCCCGAAGCTCGGCGTTTCGGCGAGATCAAGCGGATAGCCAATCGCGACAACTGGCGTGGCAATCTCGAGCTGGTCGGAATTTCCGATCGGCAAGGCTGGACTCGCCAGATCGACTTTGAGCAACGCAACGCCGCTGCGGAGATCGGCCATGAGCTGGCGCGCGGGATATTTCTTTCCTTTGAAGTCCACTTTGATCTCGTCCGCTTCGCCGCCGACGGAATACGCGGTGAAGAGTGTCCCCATCGGATCGATAAAGAAACCGGTGCCGGAAAGTTCGCCGTGCTGATCATTGGCCTCAATTTTTACGACGGCTTTGGCGCAGCGCTCGAAAACATCTTTGACCTCGCGGCTCAGCGTGCTCGGAGATTCCGGCGTTTGCTGGGCGAGGACCGGGGCAAGCGTTGCCAGGGACGCAAAAGTCGCCAGCAAGGGAAATCCCGCGACGGTTCTAGAACTTGAAAGTCGTCTCATAACTCACTGGCACGCTATCGAGAACGTAGCGTGGCGTACCGCTGCGGTGAGTTTGGGCGCTTTCCTTAATATTTCGAAGCGACCGAGTGTTGAAGACCCGTGTGGCCACGGGCGATGCCAGCGTCCATTCGTCATCGGCATTGACCGGGACGGCCAAGACGGGACGATTCTGCAGGGCGACGGAAGTCACCGGCGCTGGCGTCTGATAAATCCGCAGTGAAAAAACCGCCGCGCAAACGAGCACAGCGGTGACTGCGGCCGGATAAGAAGTCAGGGTTCCGAGGTTGAAAGAGAGAACGAAATCGCGCGTGCGGTCGACGCAGATACGCCAGAGCGGTTGGCGCAGGAGTTCGTTGCGTTGACGGCGATGAAATTCGTGGAGGAAATTATCGAAGTATCCGGGGGGTGGCTGTTCGAACTTTTTCAGCCGAAGCAGCTTCGTTATTTCGTTATCGTTAAATTCGTCCATCTTCGAACAGCTCAGGAAACCGGGTTTTTTCGAAATTCGTCCAGGTAGTTTTGTAATTGCCGATTGGCGTAGAAGAGTCGGGACCGTACCGTGCCTTCGGAAACATTCAAGATCTTACTGATCTCTGCGTGAGGCATTCCTTGAATATGGAACATGGTGACCACAGCTCTGTGTTCATCAGACAATTTCATCATCGCCTCGTTCAACCTTTTTTGGAGCTCTGAGAGGTCCGCTTCCCTGACCGGGCTGGTGGAGGCGGTCGCCTCAAGGAACTCCTTGTCGTTCTGGATGCTGGCGTCGACATCGTCCAAGCTGAGCGAATAGCGACGGCTCCGCTTTTTCAAGAAGTTCAGGGTCATGTTCACCGCGATGGAGTGGATCCAGGTATAAAAGGATGATTTCCCCCGAAAACCGCGGATGGCTTTATACGCCTTGGCAAAAATGTCCTGGAGCAGGTCGTTGGTGTCCTCATGGTTCGAGGTCATGTTGTAGACGAGCCCGTAAAGTCGCGGCGTGTATTTGACGACGAGATCGTCAAAGGCGGCGGCGTCCCCTTGTTGCGTGCGCGCCACCAGTCGCTGGTCTTCGTCTTTGCGGGCTTCGTCCATTGCCTTCTTTTTAGACTTAACACCGGCCTCTAGCCCCGACGACAATAAATCGGATATGCGTCGAGGTCCGAGCCGGACTGGCGTTGGCTGGATCGCGATCGCAGGATTCATCTTCTTCAACTCGACGCTGTTAATCTTAGCTTAATTGCGCCGGTCGCGCATCGACATTAACCAGAGCAGGTTGCCGATCGCGGCGATGAAAGCCGCAACATAAGTAAGCGCAGCAGCGTTGAGCACCTTGTTCACGCCCGCAACTTCTTCGCCCGGCTGAACGATCCGCATTTGCGACAGAATGATTTTTGCACGGCGCGAAGCATCGAACTCCACCGGAAGGGTGATCAACTGGAAGATCGCGAGAATCAGGTAGCAATAAATGCCGAGCGTGATCAGCCCCGTGATGCGAAACCAAAGTCCACCAATGATGATGAACGGCAGCATTTGCGAGGCGACCATTGTCATCGGCACAATCGCCATCCGCCATTTCAGCGGCGCATAAGCTTTCGCGTGTTGAATAGCGTGACCGGTTTCGTGTGCCGCGATTCCGAGCGCGGCGACCGACGGCGTATTGTAAACGTTACTCGAAAGGCAAAGTTTCTTCTGCGTCGGATCGTAATGGTCGCCGAGAAAACCGTCCGTTTGCACAACATCGACATCGTTTATTTGCGCGTCCTTCAAAATCTCGCGCGCGCACTCGGCGCCGGTGATGTTGGATGACGCGCGCACTTTGCCCCATTTATTAAACGCGCCTGCCGCCAAGCCCCATTGGATAGAACATACCTGTCTTAATCTAGTTGCCTTCCTTAGACGCTCAAACGCGCAGGCCGTTCAGATTTCCGCGTTCTCCTAGATCTCCAAGGGCTTCGGAAATTTCGAGAGAATCTTGCAACCGGTCTTCGTCACCACCACCACGTCTTCGTGCCGAACGCCGCCGAGCCCCGGATAATAAAGGCCGGGCTCGACTGTGAGACATTGTCGATCTTTCAAGACCACTTTCTGCAACCGCGGATATTCGTGAATCTCAAGCCCGAGGCCGTGACCCGTGCCGTGGAAAAATCCGACGTTCACACCTTTGCGAACTTCCGTGGGATAACCGCGCTTCTTGAAAAGCGCCTGGATCGCCTTGTGGATTTTCATTCCATCGACGCCGTCTTTGATTTCGCGCAGCGCCAGTTCCTGCCCGTCTTTCACCGTTTCCCAAAGTTTGCGTTGCGCTGCACTCGCCTTTCCGCGCACCACCGTTCGCGTCATGTCGCCCCAATAACCCGATCGCGGATCGCGCGGAAAGATATCGAGAATGATCAATGAATTCGCGTAAAGCGGACCGGAACCGCGTTCGTGTGGATCGCATGCTTGATCGCCGCCCGCGCAAATCGTGTTCGTCGGCGTTCCGCCGGCGCGCAAAATCGCCGAATCGATCTCCGCGCGGAGAATTTCCGAAGTGAGAGGTTTGCCCGACCAGACGAGTTTTTTGCCTTTCGGCTTCGAAGCTTTCAAAACTTCGATCGCGCGCTTCAATGCGCTCTCCGTAATGCGCAACGCGCGGCCGATTAATTTCAATTCTTCATCCGTCTTGCCTTCGCGCGCCGGCCAAAACAGTCCGTCTGCCATTTGAAGATCGACATCGTTGCCGAGAGCGCGCGCGTACCCGAGCGGGAAACTCGCCGGCACAACCGCGTTTTTCACTCCGCGCTTCTGCAAGAAATAGGCGAGCACTTTTTCAAACGCCGGCGCTTGTCTCGAGTTCCCCTGTAATTCCTGCTCCAACTTATTATACGAAACGAACTCATCCACCTTCGCGGTTTTTCGGCCGCGGCCCATTTCGAGATCGGTCAAAACGATTGTGCGTTTTCCATTTTGCTCGAGGAAAATAAACGGATCGCCCGCCCAGAACTTGGTCGCGTAAAGCATGTCCGCATCGATGTCGCTCGGCGCGACGATCAGCCGTGTTTGTCCGTTCGATTCAGTTTTCATAAATAATCTTCCTCTACCTCTTCCTCTGATTCGACGGGATTAAGAGGAAGCGGAAGAGGCTTCGCTATGTTCGTCGCACTTCGAGTTGGCGGCGCAAAATGTAATACAAAAGTCCAAGCATGCCCAAGGTCGAGCCGATCAACACCAGCGTGTTGAACAGGAACACGCTGATCTTCACTCCGAGATAACTCTTCTGCGCGCCAAAGAAAACGTTCGGCCGGATGCCGCGCCGGTAGTCGCTCTGCTCCATCTCCGCGTTCGAGATCAAATCGGAGACCTTTTGGTTCACATAAACCTGCTCCGCGGTCACTTCGCCCTTCGCTTCTCGAAAATCTTTCGGATCAAACGCATTTTTCCGAGCCAACACGCGATCGACCTTCTTAAGATAACGATCGAGATCGTCCGACGATTTCGATTCCAAGCCGGACAAGACCGCGAGGACTTCCTTCAATTCGTCGAGCCGTTTTCCTTGAGCCGGATCTTGCGAATGTTTCGCGACAATCGCATCGATCTCCTGTTGCGCGCGTTCCTGCCGCGAAGTGAGCGGATTCAACTTCGCCTGAGCCACGATCATTTCCTCGTACGACCAGCGCATCGGGATGAATTGGCAGACAAACGGCACCTGCAATTTGCTGTCCATCTTTTTGCTGCGGTCTTTCGTCGGATGCTCGTGAAACCAGCGCGTGAGGGAATAAACGAGACTGAGATTTCGATTCATGTCTTCGTATTTGATCAGCGCGCCGCTCATCAAAATCTGTGGAATCAAAACCAACGGCACGATGTTCGCCGCCGTCTTCGCGTCTGACACGAGCGACGAAACGAGCAGACCCAGCGCGAGACTTCCGACCGCGGTCATGAACATCAAGGCGAGATGCGTCAAAAACATCCCGCGGATCCCGAGAATGTAATTGCCGATCCAGATGAAGAGCACGCATTGGACGAGCGCGAAGACCGACAACGACGCCATCTTCGCAAAGATGTAATAGGAGAGCCGCACGTCGAGATTGCGCTCGCGTTGCAATACCGGCCGATCCCGGATGATGTCGTCCGCGCTATTCGTCAGCGAAAGAAACATCACCACGAGCAGCGCGAGAAACAGGTAAGTCGGAATGTGAAACGCCGACGCGAAATCGTATTTCCCGCTTTCGGAGTAACGCAAAAGCGTGCCGATCATGATCGCGAGCACCGGCGCGGCACAGGTCGTGATCCAAATGTTCGCGCGGTTGCGCAATTTGCTGATGAACGAGCGCCGCATCAGCGCGCGAAATTGCGTCCACTCCACGTGCCAGCGGATCGGCGTTCGTTTCCGTTTCTGTGCGACCACGGCCGGAGCTTGCGACACTTGCTCGCGCCGCAGCGACACTTGCTTCACGTCCTGGATCAACCGGTACGCTTC
>QHOZ01000098.1 GCA_003219495.1 Verrucomicrobiota bacterium
ACTGGCCTGCTCTCACCGGCGCTGGCCAACGTTTCCGCGCCAAGGCGCAGGTCGGCAGCCAACGAAAAGATTTCATCGTCAGCTTGACCGAGCCTTATTTCTTGAACCAACGAATCGCACTCAGCACCTCGGCATTCTATTCCGAAGCGACGTACCTCAGCTCGGCGTACGACCAACGCAATTACGGATTCTCGGTTGAAGCGCGCAGGCCGATTTATTCCTGGATCTACGGAGTCCTCGGATACAGCCTGCAAAATTACGACATCTACAATCTTGCTTCCGGTATCTCTCCCCAAATCGAATCGGAAAAGGGAACAACCACCCAAAGCATGGTCACCGGTTCTTTGGTTTAGGATCGTAGAGATAATCCATTTCTCACACGTCGGGGCGAGCGGGTTTCGCTAACGTCATACATCGCGGGCGGTGAAGACGTAATTGTCCTGGCGGACGTTGAAGCCTCCACCGTGGATACGTGGGAGGTCCCGGAGACCAAACTCTTCCAGACAGAAGGAGACGTTCAGAATGCGAACGGGAAGCCCACCGGCACAGTCGTAAGTTTCTTACAAGAAATTTCAAACGTTCCAATTTACGATCGGCTTTATCTCGGCGGCTCGAACAACCTTCGCGGTTTTCGTTTCCGCGATATCGGCCCGAAAGATTCCAACAGCCAACCGATTGGCGGTCAGTCTCTCGCCCGCGCGACTGTTGAAGTCAGTTTCCCGATTATCGAGAAGGCGCGCGGCGCTTTCTTTTATGACTGCGGCTTTGTGAATCCGGGCGCGTGGGACTTTAGTCCGGACACGATCGACATCCCGCGCGGCAATGGCGCGATCGCGACCATGCTTCACAATCAATTTGGGCTTCCCGGGCCGGTGCCTCCCGGGCTGGGAACTAGCAGCAATCCAGCACCCCTTTCGTTGGTAAACCAAATCAGCCCGAGATCGAGCTTCGACGCTTTCGCGTCGGATTTCGGCTTTGGTCTTCGGCTCGATCTCCCGATCGGACCTTTGCGCCTCGATTACGGGTGGCCGATTGACGAGGCTGGAAATTCCAAACACGGCCACCTGAACTTCAGCGTCGGCTATCAATTTTAACCGATATTGGCACTTGCGGTCTGAACCGTTTCCGACGACTTAGTTAGCCCTCTTATGAAAAAACTGCTCTCTTTGACTCTGGTTTCCCTGCTCGTCCTGCCGATCGCGGCCTGGGCGCAAGGCACCTTAAAAATTGGAACGGTCGATATGAACAAGACCTTCCGCGACTACAACAAGACAAAGGACGCCGAGGCGAAAATTAACGATGCGAAGAATCAGGCCAAGAAAGAGTACGACGAACGCGCCGATTCCTACAAAAAAGCCCTCGACGACATTAACAATCTCAACAAACAGCTCGAAGCTCCCGCGTTGAGCGCCGATGCCAAGGCCGCAAAAGCCAAGGAGCGTGATGACAAAATCGCGAACATCAAAAACATGGAGCGCGAGATCACGGAATTCCGCCAGACGCGCGAGCGTCAGCTTCAGGAGCAGGCGTTGCGCATGCGTGAAGGCATCGTGAAGGAAATCACCGACGTCGTGATGGAACGCGTCAAAGCGAACAATCTCGATCTCGTATTCGACAAATCGGGCAACAGTCTCAACGGCGTGCCGGTGTTGATGTACTCGCGCGATAACGTCGATTTCACAGCCGATGTCATCACCGCGTTGAACAAGCCCGGGCGGCCAAGCTCATTCAACCCGAACGCGGCGGCCAGTCCCGCCAAAGAAAGCACTAGCGCAACGAGCTCGGCGACCCCGAAGAAGCCTTAAACAAAATTTCAAACAACGAGACACACGCGGGAGCTCATCTCGCGTGTGTTTTTTGTGTACCCGCCGAATTGTGAATTAGACTTCTGCCGGATCGACATCGTGCAAGATCGACATCTATTTTTCCTCGTCACCAGCACGATCCTCTTGTTGTTCGCGCAAACACTGACTGCCACGCCCGATTGGGAAGCGAGCGTGAGCAAAGATCCGCCTGGAAATTTTCCACCGTTGCGACCGCTCCGCGCCAGCTATCATTTCGGCTGGTCGGGAATCACCGCCGCAACCGGGGAGGTTCATTTCAGCAGAGCGGACAAACGCTTCCAGCTCGACGCCTCCGGCAAGACAATCGGCTTTGTCCGGGCATTGTGGAAGATGGACGTAAGTTATCGCGGTTTCGCCGACGCTGAGACCCTTCGGCCGATCGAAACCAAACAGACCGAAATCTATCGTAAGAAAAAATTCGTCGTTGATCTCGCCTTCACGAACACCGGCGTTTCCCGCACGCGCACGGAAGGCATCGGGACCACCAAGACGACCACGGTGCCGTTCAATTTCTCCGGACTACAAGATCTCCATAGCGCGCTCCTTTATTTGCGCAGCCAGCCGTTGGCCGATCGCAGCACCTACCGGGTTGTCGTTTATCCCGCGACCTCCGCGTATCTCGCGACGATAAAAGTTTTGGGGCGCGAGCGGACCTCGGTTCACGCAGGCAGCTACAACGCAATCAAGATCGACATTGACCTCAAACGCGTTGGCAAGAAGATGGAACTCGAGCCGCACAAAAAGTTCCGGCACGCGACGATTTGGGTTTCGGATGATGAAAATCGCATCCCGCTTCGGATCGAAGCGCAGATTTACGTCGGGACCGTATTCGCCGAATTACAATCGGTGCGATTCGATCAGGACAAACCCTGAGCTCAGTGCTCGCGGATCCATTCGCCGCGCACTGGCTCTTCAGGCCCGCCGCGGCGCGGACGATAAATTGGCGCATGGGCGCCGGGAAGAAGCTGGAGCGCCGCGAGCGTCTCGAGATCCAGTCGACCGGTGACGGGCAATCGAACGCGGGATTGATACGCGCGCAACGAAAACTCAAGCTCGGGTCCCGCGAACCCGTCAACTGTGCCGCGATATAATCCCTGACGCGCCAAAACATCTTGGGCGGATAAAATCACGTCGCGCTGAACTTCCAACGGCGAATTTGCGTAAGGCGTGCCGGCAAAATGCGCGCCCGATTGCACCGGTGCGGCGCCGTACTCCGGTTGCGGTGGCACTTGCTCGTTAGGCTGCAGCGGAGGCGAGACCGATCGATCTTGTTGTTGCGGTTGCGGGAACGGCTGACCCGTCAACGGATTGGTTGGCGCTGAACTTTCACGGCTCTCCTCACGTAAATCGGAAGTGTTGGGAGGCGCCGCAGCCTCTGGCGCGGTTGTCGGTGAAGCTTTCACCGTCGCGTGAATGCCGGAAGCATCGACGCCGAGCGACTTCAACGTCTCATCGTTTGTTTCGCCGGTGATCTGCAATCCGTTGCGAATCTGATAACGCCGGATGGCTGCAGTTGTGTCGGCGTCTTTGGTTCCGGTGACGTCGCCGTAATAAAAACCTTCGTCCTTGAGCGCTTGCTGGACGTTCTGCGTAAGACTGTCCCCGCGCGCAGTAATCGCAATTGCACCGAGCAACGTCACCACTGCGAGCCGAAGTTTCATTGATGTGTTTTGACGCCGATTTCGATGCCCTATTCAGTCTTCGCCCCGGTTACCGCGAGCGGCAGTTGTCGATCTTTCAACACGTCTCGGTAATGCAAAATGCCTTCGCTAATTGCCGCTGCCATTTGATCGCGATAATCGTTGCTCTCGAGCCGGGCGATCTCGTCCTTGTTTAGAAATCCGCCTTCCACCAACACCGCCGGCGCGGCAACGTTCGCGATGACGAAAAACTGTTCAGCTTTAGTCCCGCGGTCGGGCGCTCTTGTTCGCGCGATCATCGCTTCTTGAATAAATTTCGCGAGACTCTCGCTGGCCAGGGTCGGACTCTCTGCCGCCGGCCCCTGGAAAAACGGCATCCACGAAACCAGCCGCGGAGCGGGGGCGGATTGATGCTCCGCGAAATAAGTTTCCACGCCGCTTGCCGGCTTCTTGCTCTCATTGAAATGAATGCTCACAAAAATGCAATCGCGCGCGCGATTGGTGACCGCGACCCGGTCCTGAAGCGAAACGTAACTGTCGCCCACGCGCGTCATCAAAGTAGCGAGACCTTGCGATTGCAATAAGCGATCGACGCGTTGCGCGATGTCGAGCGTGAGATCTTTTTCCAGAATTGTGCCGCACATCGCTCCCGAATCCTGACCGCCATGGCCTGGATCGAGCACGATCAAAGTAAACGGCGCGGGCACGCCGGCATTCGGCGCGGAAGATGTCGACCTTGGAACGATAAGAATCTCGCCCCAGATGAACGACGCGAGCATGAGCGCAAGCCCCAGCCACGCGACAATGTTTTGCATTGCCCAGCCGATGTTGAATCGCCGCGGCATTTCTAACTCTGCAAAATCGAGCGCAGCTCCTGGTCGGCCAACGTGCGATAGCGAATGGCGCTTTTTCCGTCGCGCTCGAGAATGGCAGCTTCCACAGCCGAATTTACAAGTTGTTCCTGCGAATATTTTCGGGCGACTTCGCGATCTGGAACGTCCTTCGTCTCGCTTCCGTGGATCGCCATGTGGCCAACGCTCCATGCGTCGGCGGCAGTGAGGATCGCATCCGGCAAGGCCGCATCGGTCACGTGATTCTGTTGCAGAAATTTTTCCATCAATTCGCTGGACGCTTTCGTTCCACTAAGCACGGCAAAGCGTTGTCGCGGCTGGGCGGTTGGCCCGTCGGCGGCGATTGAACCGTCGTAGTCCACCGACAAAAACAAATCTTCTTTTGGACTCGAACCGATCTCCGCGAACAAAAGGCGCGCAAGATAAGGCGGACCATAAATTTGCTCGAACGCACTCTTCATCACCGGGCTCAATGAATAATGCGCGAGCCGCCGCAGCGACACGTCCGCCGCGGAGCGCGTGAATCCTTCAGTGCTCGCCACTTCAATCGCCGCCAGACGCAAGCGCTCGATATCGCCTGGATGACCGATCGCTCCCATTGCAATCCGATCGTAAATCTCGAAAAGTTTTTGCCGCGAACGGCGGCCGATGGTGAGAAACAAGATGCCGTCGCGATAGCCGACGGCCGCGATCGGACTTCCCTGCGCGAGCTGCGTCTCGATGTACTCGCGCCGGTTCGCGATCGCTTCTACCCATCTGTACGGTTCTTCGATCATCCCACGCGTTCCATAAAGATCTGCGAAACTTTCTCTTCCGACAGCGTCGTGATTCCATCGCGCGAAACGATTTTGATCAGCGGGAAAATTTTCCCGCTACGATCCACCCCGCCGGTTGCAGTGTCGGATTCGGCTGCCGTATCCAAGGCGCGCAAGGCAATCGCGACCGCTTCCTCTTCATTGAGTTCGTGAAGTTTTTTCGCGCCCCAATGGTTCTCGTAATAAAGAATGCCGCGCACGGCCGGCGAACCCGAACCCGTCGCGGCGAACTCTGTCACTTCGAAGTTTGCGCCCATTGCGTCGTAAAAATATAACCGCGCTTCCGGCTTAGAGTTGCCGTCGTACGTCGCAAAAATCGGGACGACCACGCCGACGCCTTGCATGACCAATCCGAAATTGTCGCGCAACAGCTTTGATAACGCGCGCACTTTTCCGTCCACGCTCATCTCCTGCAATTGAAACGAATGTTCAAGCACGCGCGCCATTTCCCAGGCCGTGGCGGGCACACCTGCGATCGCCATGATCGAATGTCGATCGATATCGAGCACTTTGTCGGCGCGATCGTAAACAATGGTGTGAGCGGCCGTCGCGCGACGATCGCCCGCAACCAGAACGCAGACGGAAAACTTAACAGCGAGGATCGTGGTCGATTCTGTCGGCACGAACGATTGGTTCGTCGGGGCGGCAACGTTCTCGGGCGCAATTTGCATTAATCCTTTCCGGCGCAACATCGCCGGAAAATCTTCGCTCCCTGCCGAAAAATTCGGATCGAGCGCCAGTGGCGGCTTGTCCATTATTGCCCGGTGCGCTGGCGGTAGCGCTTGGATTGGTTGGGATCCACTTTCCGCATTTTCTTCAGCAGATCCTTCGTGTCCGGCCGGGAAATATCCGGCGAGCGCGGACCACCCTCGTCCCCTTGCTTCGGACCCCACGGAGCGGGATCAACTGGCTTCTGCACGCGCTCCGGCATGGGAAAAATTTAAGTAGAAACGGTAGGAAGGCAAGCTGACCGGCCTTGCTTGCCAGGGAAAGCGCCTGATGCCAGAATCCAGATTCCATGAAATTGCTCGCCGAAGGTGTTTTGGGCGCGCTTGCAGCTTTCACCATTTGCAGCGCTGCCGCGCAAACATTCGCGCCAAGTCCTAATCCGGCCGCCAGCGAGGCGGCGCAACTTCAGGAGCTCACGAAAAAGATCGACGAGCAAAACGCGAAGATCGACATGTTGTCGCAGCAGATTTTGAAACTTCAGCTCGAGGTCACCCATCAGCGTCCCGGGGTGATGATCGGCGAAGCGAGCGCATCGAGCACCGCATCGGCGTCCATCGCAGCGTCAACCTCCTCACCCGCCGCATCACCTTCCGCTTCCGCCGCGGCCAATGGCAACAGTCACGTCGTCGCGCGTGGCGAGACGCTCACTTCGATTGCCAAAATGCACGGAGTGAGCGTGAGCGATCTGCAGAAATTCAATCACATCGATAACCCGCTCAAGTTGCTGGCCGGACAAACTCTCCAGATTCCGCCATCTCCAGTCCCGTCTCCTTCTTCGTCCGGCGAATAATCGATGGACGAAACTTCCGGCCAACGCTGGTTTTTGCGCAAGTATCAGGGCGGCGCGATCTACGGACCAATTTCCTTCGATCAACTCGCGGCCTGGGCCGCCGCCGCGCAAGTCGCGCCGCACGATCTCGTTTCAACCGATCAGGTCACATGGTTAAAAGCGCCGATGATTCCGCAGCTCGCGATGGATTGGCTCGTGGAAGTGACGAGCGAACATCTCTACGGACCGACAACGGTCGGCGCCATTCAGGAATTTCTTCGGCTCGGCGACATCAACGCCGACACGTTTGTGATCAATTCCTGCGACGCGACGCGCAAACAGATCCGCGATTTGCCGGCGCTGTTCAAGATCAATGCGCCACGAGCGAATCACGAGGACGTCAGCGCGGAGCCCGCGAGCAGTGGCATTTCGATTCGTCTTCAGGAACGGATTCGTGATCTCGAGCAAACGTTGCGCGAAGAGCGCCGCGCTTTTGCCGAGCTCGAAGAAAAATACAACGCGCTCGTTCAGCAAAATCCGCCGCGCGCTTAATTTACCTAAGGCTTCGGCGTGGCCGGCATTTGCTCGTCGGGCGACTCGATCGGCGCTTCTTCCAATTCTTCGGGCTCAGTCTCCCTTGGCGCTTCGAGCAGACTTTGCTCGCACAAGCGCGCGTACTTTCCGCCGTGCGCGATCAACTCCTCGTGCGTACCGCGCTCGATGATTCGGCCGTGATCCAAAACTAGAATCTGATCGGCGCGCACAATTGTCGAAAGCCGATGCGCAATGACAATCGAAGTCCGGTTCGCCATCAAATGCTCGAGCGCTTCCTGGATCAAACGCTCGGTTGCAGTGTCCACGCTCGCAGTCGCTTCATCGAGAATCAGGATCGGCGGATCTTTCAACAACGCGCGCGCGATCGAGAGCCGTTGTTTTTCGCCGACGCTTAATTTCACGCCGCGCTCGCCGACCACGCTTTCGAGTCTTTCCGGCAAACGCTCGATGAAGCTGCGTGCGTTCGCCGCGTCCACCGCGCGCCACAATTCTTCATCGCTCGCGCTCGGTTTTCCCATCAACAGATTTTCGCGAATGGTTCCGTTGAACAGAAAACTTTCCTGCGTCACCACGCCAATGTTTTCGCGCAATGCGCGCATGTCGTAATCGCGGATCTCTTTGCCATCGATGAAAATTTCGCCGCCGTCAGCCGGCAGCTCGTAAAATCGCGGCAGCAAACTCGCCAGGGTCGATTTGCCGGCGCCAGTCGTCCCAACCAACGCAATGGTTTCGCCCGGTCGCGCGTGAAATGAGACTTGGTTCAGCGCCGGTCGCCCGTCGTCGCGATAACTGAAGGTCACGTTTTCGTAGCGCAGATCGCCGGCAACGGACGATGTCGATCCTTGCGATAGCCAACCGGGCTCGATCGGCTCGTCCATGATTTCAAAGACGCGCTCACCCGCGGCGCGGCCGGCTTGAAGCAGCTGATTGAGTTGATGCAACTTCCCGACCGGCTCATAAAGATAACCGGTGAGCAATAGAAACGCGACGAGCGCGCCTAACTGCATCGTGCCACCGAGAACGGCCTGCGTTCCGACAAACACCGTGATGATCACGCCGATCGTTCCGATCAAATACATTGAGGGGTTGTACATTGCCCAGACTTTCATCACCACGAGCGTGGCGCGCCGCAATTGATCGCTGACGCGATTGAATCGTTGATGTTCCTCTCTTTCCCGCGCGAAACTTCGGATTTGCCGAATGCCGGAGAGATTGTCGTGGAGCAGCGAGTTCATCGCGGATGAGGCGCGCCGTTGCAATCGATAACGCCGATGCGCGGT
>QHOZ01000101.1:0-3900 GCA_003219495.1 Verrucomicrobiota bacterium
CGTTGCACGCCGTCATCGCGAATGAATGCCACCGGCACATGAGTGTGCCCAAAAAAACAAATCGCGGTGTGCTGATAAGTGAAGCTCGCCGCGGCGTCGAGATTGTTGAAGACGTAACCCCATTGCTCGGGCGTATCGAGCGTCGCGTGGACGATGCTGAAATCGCGCACCTGGCGTTGGAATTTCAAATCGCGCAGCCAGGTTTTGTCCTCGTCGGTCAAATGATCGCGCGTCCATTGGATCGCGGCTTCGGCCATTTCGTTGAAATCGCGCGATGACTCGGTGAGCGAAGCCTGTTCGTCGTGGTTGCCCATCACGATGGGGCAATCCAATTTCATGATGCGCTCGACACATTCGTGCGGGTTCGCGTTGTAACCGACCACGTCGCCGAGGCAGACGAAATGCGTGCACTTGTTTTCCTCCGCATCGGCCATGACCGCCTCGAGCGCCTCGAGATTGGCATGAACATCACTGAAAATGGCGAAGCGCATCTAGGGTAAATATCGAGTAAAGATCGACATATAAGCATGCAATTGACGCGTCGAACAGGCGCAGAATTCAATGCGCCATTTCCGGGATTCGCTGCTCCGCCGGAATGGCTAGTTTCTCCTCGAGAAACTTCAAACGCTTGATCAACGTCGGCAAACGTTCGCGCTCGCCTTCATCGTAGAGTGCGCGCAGACGCTTGTAAGCTTCGCGCTCGCGGCCTTCACAATAGGAAAGCTCGTATGCGGAAAAACGGCGATCGTAACTGTGCGCACTAGGGAGCGCTGCGGCTTTCGCGTAAAACTCCGACGCGCGTTCGTGATCGTTGTACTTGTCGTGATAAAGTCGCGCGAGCGCCTCATACAGCTCCGGTTTGTCCGGGTTGTTTCGGATTCCGCGTTCCAAAAAATCTTTGCCAATGGCGAAGTAATCCCGTTGCGCCTTCACGCGCGCAGCAAGTCGCGCTTGAGAGGAATCGTTCATCGCGGCCGCGCTTGCGTTCCAGGCCATGTGCCATGCCGCCATGTCCCAAAACAGCGGCACGTGCGGTTGCAACGTCGTGACCTGCCGAAACAAAAATAGAACGCGCGCCCATTCGGTGCGTTCCCACGCAACGTGCGCCTGGATGAAAAGAAAATCCGCGACGATCGCGCGAAACCCGCTGAGCGCGGCGATAAAACTGAGCTGACCCAGCCTTTCGCCCACATCGAGGTTCACAATTTGCGCCGCGGCGGTTTGTCGATGCTGGATCGACATCGCGTGCTCGGCCGGAAGTTTCAGCACGCCAAAGACGAGCAGCATCGCGAGCGCAAACAGAACACGGCTCATAATTCCTTCCCGTAAAAGGCGAACGTCGCCGCAAGCGTGTAAATGACGACGTAAAAAATTCCGAGCAGCCCGATCTTCGTGAACACTGCGAGCGCGATCGCGGCGCCGGCGACCACTTCATCCGCCAAATTAAACGCCTGAAGATCGGGAAAGATCAGCGCGACGATTGCCAGGAGACTTTTGGTCAACCAACCGGCGCTTTGCTGGGTCAGCCAAAATTCGCGCGCGGTGGCTTGCAAATGCCCGATGAAATAGACCGCGATCATCACGAATACGGTGAACAGGTTCGTCGTCGCGAAAGTGGAAACAAAGAGCGTGAGCGCCGCAAGCACGCACGCTTTCAGGAAAATTGCCGCCACCGCGAAGAACACGTCGTGCCGGAGCGCGTTCGCGCGGACCGCGTCCAACGCGTCGCGCAATTGTTCCTGCGGCGCTGCGCTGAGTTGCCGCGTCGTTTCATTCAGCACGGTCTGCTCGCGCGCGTGAAAGACGCTCACAAACAACAACGCCATCACCGCGATGCTGATCGCGAGCAAAACGAGCACGCCGAGAAGTCTTCCGAACAAATATTCCCAGCGCGGGATCGGCTTCGCCAAAATCGTGTAAATCGTGCGGTCTTCGATGTCTTGCGGAATCAAACGCGCCGTCGCGAGGATCGCGAGCAGCGAGGAAAAGATCGACATCGCGCCGAGCGAAACGTCTTTCAGGATTTGAAATTCCTGTTGAAAGCTAAAGCGCGCGAGGAAAACCGAGCTGCTGATGAGCACGAGCGCGAAAATGAGCAGCACGTAGAAAACCTTTTGCCGCGTGAGCTCGGTCAACGTGTTCGCGGTGATCGCCGTGATGCGCTTAATCATTCTTTCGTCGCGTCGAGAAACAATCGCTCCAACGTGGTTGTCGATCTTCGCCGCTCAACGACTCGTGCTTCGGAATTTGCGGCGAGCTTCTCGATTTCGTTGAGCAGGGATTCCGGCGCGTTTTCCAAAACGAGCTCGCTCCGATTTTCGATCGCGATGAGATCGGCCAACCGGCCTTCGCGGACGAGCGCGCCTTTCGCCAAAATTCCAACGCGATCGCAAATTTCCTGAACTTGTCCGAGTAAATGTGAAGAGAGCAGAACGGTCACGCCGCGCTGCTTAAGATCGACAATGAGATCGCGAATGTCGCGCGAGCCGGCCGGATCCACGCCCGCGGTCGGCTCGTCGAGCACGACCAGTTTCGGATCGTTAATCAGCGCTTGCGCGAGGCCGATGCGCTGGAGCATTCCCTTCGAGTGCGTGCTCAGTCGTTGATGCCGCGCGTTCGTTAGGCCGACGAGCTCGAGCAATTCTCGAACGCGTTCATTCAACTGCGCAGCGTTCAGCCGGCAAAGCTTCCCGAAAAACCGGAGCGTTTCCTCGCCGGTGAGAAATTTGTAGAAGTAAGGATTCTCCGGCAGAAATCCGACAGACTGGCGGCTTTTGACAAGCGAGCTGTCGCGTCCGAAAATTTTTGTCGAGCCGCCCGTCGGCGAAACCAAACCCAAAATGATTTTGAGCGTTGTGCTTTTTCCGGATCCGTTCGGTCCGAGCAATCCGTAAACTTCGCCCGGCTCGACGCGCAAATTCAAGTCCCGCAACGCAACGATTGATTGGCGACGGAACGGGACCGGAAAAACTTTGGTCAGCCGTTCGACCGCAACCGCTGCCGAATCACTCATTGGCGAATCTCAAACCCGCGCGCCCTGACCGGTTCCGGCAGCGCCGCGCGTGTTTGCTTTTCGATGTACGAACGCAGTTCGCTTTCCATCACCGAATCCAGGAACGCGAACACTTCACTTTCCATGCCGCCGACCTGAAGTTCCACCCGGCCATCCGGCAGATTTTGCACCCAGCCGATCACGTCGAAGCGACGCCCTGCACATTGCCTTCGTAAAAAACCTGAAGCGAGATCATGCCGGTAACAGATCATCCTAAACAAAATCCCGCGCCCGAAAAGTCTAATGCGCGGATTGTCATTTCGAGCAGAGCGAGAAATCTCACAGTCGAAGCGAGCGTCACACTACTCACTTTGGGTGATCAAGACCGTTTGGGAGATCCTTCGCTTGCGCTCAGGATGACCCGCCGCGGCGGGTCACTTGTAGGAGTAAACGAGGCAAACGCTGCTCGCGTCGCCTTCCACCAAATCGACGAGAATGTAATATTGACCGCTGCTCGTCGGCGAAAATCCAGCCGCGGCTTTTTCCCCTTCACTGTAACTTTCGCTCTGCATCAACTTTCCCGTCTCGTCGTAAACGTTGATCCCGATTTTCTTTGCCGGCTCCGTCGCGCCGACCGAAAACCAATATTGATTTCCGGCGTAAAGATTCACCGCGATCAACGCATGCTCTTTCGGTTTGATCGTGCCCGACCAATGTCCGTCGCGCATTTTGAATCCTTCGTTCGTGAACGCGCCCGCGAGATCGAGCGCCGCTTTGCGCGCGTTGACTTCGCTATCGCTTTCCGCCGCGGCGATCGCAGTCGTGATCGTTAACGCAATCGCAACGAAGATCGACATCTTCATTTATTTTCGTCCTTCGCCTGGATCCGGGTCATGATCTTGCCGACC
>QHOZ01000101.1:4045-6337 GCA_003219495.1 Verrucomicrobiota bacterium
CTTTGGCCGCGCGTTCGTCGTAATTTTGCATCACGGCCGAACTGACCGCTTGCGTGCCGCGAATCCAGCCGCCGACGCTCACCAGGATCACTAAGTCCTGATCGCGGTGGGTCTGCATCGACGCTTTCACTTCGTTCTGCGTTGCTTCGAGTTCTTCCTGAAGCGCGTCCCACTCATTGTTCTCAGCGAACTCGTTGATGCTGTTGCCGCGACTGAGCACGTTCTCGCTAACTCCGAGCGCTTTCGCCAATTTAATAATGTCGGTGCCGATGTTTTTCACCTGCTGACTGTCTTTCGCTTCCACCGCTATGAAGCCGTCGGCGATCAAACCGCCAAGGTTGAGCGCAATTTGTGCACGGTTTTTATAATTTGTTCCGACCGGACCGCGCATTTGTCCGACCCAATTCGGTTTGCCCGGTTTTTCGAGCGCGGCGAAAAGTTCGCCCGGCGTTGGAATGCTGATCGCGTCGCTGCGGATCGCCTTTGCCATTTGATCCGCCGGCAGATGCGCCGGTTCCGCACCGATCAACGCACAACAGCTTAATAGAAATAAGACTGCGCCGAAGCGCCTGGCAGGCCTCATGGAACCGCCAAGCGTACGCGCCTCGGGCCAGATTGCCAGCAAGAATCGTATGGGCCTCAAAGGCTTGTCAGCGTGGCGAAACTGCTTTAATCGAGAGACGAATGGCAGCGACATCCATCAAAACAATCCACGCGCGCGAGGTTCTCGATTCGCGCGGCAATCCCACCGTCGAGGTCGACGTTCGACTGGAAGGCGGCGCCCTTGGTCGCGCGATCGTCCCGAGCGGCGCGAGCACCGGTGAGCATGAAGCCTGGGAACTTCGCGACGGCGACAAAAAACGTTACGGCGGCAAAGGCGTAGCGAATGCGGTCGCAAACGTGAACGGAAAAATCGCAGCCGCGATTAAGGGAATGGACGCTTGTGATCAGGCAAAGAGCGACAATCGCATGATCGAAATGGACGGCTCGCCGAACAAAAAAAATCTCGGAGCCAATGCGCTGCTCGGAGTTTCACTCGCGGTCGCGCACGCCGCAGCGGCGGCGGAAGGCAAACCTTTGTTTCGTTATCTCGGCGGCGATGAAGCGCGCGTGTTGCCGGTTCCGATGATGAACATGCTCAACGCCGGCGCGCATTCCGATGCGCCGATCGATTTCCAGGAATTCATGATTATGCCGCGCGGCGCGCCGACCTTTGCCGAAGGTTTACGTTACGGCGCGGAAGTTTTTCACGCGCTCAAAAACGTTCTGAAAGATCGCGGACTTTCCACGAACGTTGGCGACGAAGGCGGTTTCGCCCCGCAATTGAAATCTGCGGACGACGCGCTCGAATCGATCATCAAGGCAATCGAGAAAGCCGGTTATAAAGCCGGCGAGCAGATTTTCATCGCCCTCGATGTCGCTGCGTCCGAGTTCTTCGACAAAAACCAAAACGTTTACGTTTTTAAAAAATCGGACGGCTCAAAGAAGACAGCGGATGAATTGATCGAGTACTATGTCGATCTTTGCGCGCGATTCCCGATTGTCTCGATTGAGGACGGTTGCGGCGAGAATGATTGGGACGGGTGGAAAAAGTTGACCGCGAAACTTGGAAAGAAGATTCAGCTCGTTGGTGACGATTTGTTTGTCACGAACGTCGAGTTTTTGAAAAAAGGAATCGATCAGCACGTTGCGAATTCAATTTTGGTCAAAGTGAATCAGATCGGCACGCTCACCGAAACGCTGGCCACGATTAATCTCGCGAAGAAAAATAATTACACTTCGGTGATCAGTCATCGCTCCGGCGAAACCGAAGACACGACGATTTCCGACATCGCGGTCGCGACCAACGCCGGCCAGATCAAGACCGGTTCACTCTGCCGGACCGATCGCGTCGCGAAGTACAATCAACTTCTGCGAATTACGGCGGTAATATCCGCTGAAAGTGGATTACACAGATTTCCGCGCGCGACGCGAAGCTACCGTTTGGCAGCGTTGGAATCGTGTCCTCCTGACTCTGCTTCTGCTCGTGGTCTGGCTCGTCATCATCAGCCTGTTCGTGCCGCCGTATAAAAAATTGAAGATCGGCCGCGCTGACATCGACAAGTTGCAGCAACAACGCGACGACCAGCAAGGTTTGCTCGCCAAGCAAACGCGCGAAGTAAATTTGCTCAAGACCGATCCAGTTTATCTCGAAACCATCGCGCGAGATCGTCTCGACTTAATGAAAGACGGCGAAACCGTTTTCCGGATCGAATCCGCCGCTGCGCAAGCGGACAAACGCAAAGAGTCCGC
>QHOZ01000102.1:0-5092 GCA_003219495.1 Verrucomicrobiota bacterium
ACACGAATGACGCGCCGTCTGCCATCCCGCGCTTGATCGACATCGGCGTGCAACCGTTTCTGGTCGCGTCTTCGTTGCGCGCGATCATGGCGCAACGACTCGTGCGCCGGATCTGTCCGAACTGTCGCGAACCGGCGGAGTTGACCGAACCCGAAATGCGCGCGCTCCGGATCGATCCCGGACAAGTGCGCGACGCGCAAGTCATGCGCGGCAAAGGTTGCGACCAATGCCGCGGCTCGGGATTCAAGGGACGCATGGGTATTTTTGAAATTTTTGTACTCGATGACGAAGTCCGGCACATGATCAACAAGCGCAGCTCCACACTGAATCTGCGGCAGCGCGCGAGAGAGCTGGGAATGCGGACGCTGCGCGAAGACGGAATTCGCAAAGTGCTTGCCGGTCAAACCACTGCCGACGAAGTGATTTCAACCACGCTCGGAGACGTCAGCTGATGAACGAGAAACAAGTTACCGAGCTTTTCGTCGAGCAGCACGTGCTTCAGCCGTCGCAAGCCGAAGACGTTCTCAACGAAACGAACTTGAACGGGAAAACAATCGTTCAAGCGATGGTCGACGGCGGCTTTATCGATGAGGGCGGCTTTTATCAAACAATCGCCGCATCGCTCGGCGCCGAGTATGTCGATCTTAGCGCAACGCAAATTCCGCCCGCGATTTTGAAATTAATCCCAAGCGGATTGGCGCGGCTGCATCGCGCGCTGCCGATCGGTTTAAGCGGAAACACTTTGCGCGTCGCGCTCGCTGATCCGCTCGATCCGCGCGCGGCGGAGGATTTGCGCTTCGCGCTCGGCAAAGACATCGAAGTGATTGTCGCGCCGACCAATCAAGTCGACGAGCGCATCAAAGAATCTTACGGCACCGACACCGCGAGCATGGACGAAGTGCTCAAGCAGCTCGGCGAAGCGGGCGATCTCTTGCAGGTGCGCGGCGACGACAGCGCCGCCGCGGTGGAAGCCGAAGCGAACGCGACACCGATCATTCGTTTTGTCGATTTGATTCTGTATCAAGCGATCCAGGATCGTGCGAGCGACATTCATTTCGAGCCGTTCGAAAACGAATTCAAAATTCGCTATCGCGTGGACGGCGCGCTTTACGAAATGTCGCCGCCGCCGCGCCATCTCGCGTTGCCGGTGATTTCCCGCGTGAAAGTGATGGCGAACATGAACATCGCAGAGCGGCGTTTGCCGCAGGACGGCCGCATTCAAAAGAATATCGCGGGCCGCAGTGTCGATCTACGCGTTTCAACTTTGCCTACGCAGTTCGGCGAGAGCGTTGTCCTGCGCGTGCTCGACCGGACAACGGTCAATCTCGATCTCGAGATGCTCGGCATGCCCGATTACATCCACAAATATTTGCTCGAGATGATCGAGCGGCCGAACGGAATTTTCATCGCCACCGGTCCGACCGGTTCCGGAAAAACGACCACGCTTTATTCCTGCCTCCGCAAGATCAACACCCTCGATTCGAAATTGCTGACGGCGGAAGAACCGGTCGAGTACGATCTGGAAGGAATCATTCAGGTTCCTGTGAACGAGAATATCGGGCTCACCTTCGGGCGCGTGCTGCGGGCGTTTCTCCGCCAGGACCCCGACCGCATCATGATCGGTGAGACGCGCGATCTCGAGACCGCGCAGATCGCAATTCAGGCGTCGCTGACCGGTCACCTGGTTTTCACAACCCTGCACACAAACGACGCACCGGGGGCGATCACGCGATTGATCGACATGGGCGTGGAGCCGTTTTTGATTTCAGCCACGCTCGACGCTGTGCTCGGCCAGCGCCTGCTTCGCAGCATTTGCCCGAACTGCCGGGAAAGCTACAAACCGAACGATTCGTTGCTCGCGCAGCTCGAAATTTCCAAACGCGACATTGGAGATCGCAAATTTTTCTACGGCAAAGGCTGCGATACTTGCAACAACACCGGCTACAAAGGGCGCAAAGGCATTTACGAGTTGCTGAAAATCAGCGATCCGGTGCGGGAGCTGATCAATGAGCGCGCGCCGACGGTTGTTTTGAAACAAAAAGCGGTCGAGCTCGGCATGGTGTCGCTGCGGCAGGACGGATTGCGCAGCATTTTTGCCGGCGACACAACCATCGAGGAAGTGTTGAAATACACCTGAGCGTTTTTCTAAGATCAACATCTCATGCCTCGGTTTGAATACGTAGCGCTCGATTCCCGCGGACAGGAAACCGCTGGCGTCGTCGAAGCCGCCACAAGCAATGACGCGATCGGCCAATTGAGGCAGGCGGGTTTTTTTCCGACGAACGTTTACGAGGAAGGCCGAGGCGGTGGCGGTCGTGACGGCAAAAAAGCGGCGAAGCGTGCGGCCAAAGCGGCGCGCGTGACACAACCGCGCGAAAAACGGAAAGGCGGCGGCATTGTTCTTTTCCAGCGCAAACGCGTTAAGCCGAAAATCCTGATGATCTTTACGCGGCAGCTCGCAACGCTTATCGATTCCGGTTTGCCGTTACTGCGCGGCCTCAACGTTCTCGCCAAACAAGAACGAGATCCCGTTTTGAAAAGCACGATCGACAAACTGGCAGAGTCCGTTCAGGGCGGCAGCACATTCTCCGAAGGTCTCGCGCAGTATCCGCTGATCTTTAACGATCTTTACGTCAACATGGTGAAGGCCGGCGAAGTCGGCGGCGTGCTCGAGCTCGTACTCACGCGCCTCGCGGAGTTCCACGAAAAAGCGGCGAAGATCAAAAACAAAGTCGCCGCCGCGATGGTTTACCCGATCATCGTGATGACGATGGCGATCGCGATCATGGGATTCCTGCTCGTGTTCATCGTCCCGAAATTTGAAGCGATCTTTCACGACATGCTCGGCGATCGGCCATTGCCGGCAATCACGACGTTCGTAATTACGATCAGCCGATTTGTGCAAGCGCATTGGATGGTGCTTCTCGCCGTCATTGTCGCAGCGATCGCCGCTTACAAATTCTTCAACCGCACGCCGCGCGGAAAATCCACAATCGACGGAGTGAAACTTCGCATGCCGCTCTTCGGCGACATCATTCGCAAAACCGCGATCTCACGATTTTCGCGCTCGCTCGGAACGCTCGTTACCAGCGGCGTGCCGATCCTGCAAGCGCTCAATATTACGCGCGAGACCGCCGGCAACAATGTGATCGCGCGTGCGATTGCGCAGGTGCACGAAGCGGTGAAGGAAGGCGAGTCGATCGTGCAACCACTCGAAGCCAGCGGCGCATTTCCGCCGATGGTCGTCAGCATGATCGACGTCGGCGAGGAAACCGGTCAGCTGCCCGAGATGCTTTTGAAAATTGCGGATGTTTACGACGATGAAGTCGATAACTCGGTCGCCGCTATGACTGCCGCTTTGGAGCCGATCATGATTGTCTTTCTCGCTGTCGTCGTCGGCACAATCGTCATCGCGCTCTTTCTCCCGCTCATCAGCATCATCCAAGGTTTGCAGCAACAAACGTGAAGCACGCGAACGAGACGATGTCGATCTTACGCGCGCGGGGATTCACCATCATCGAGCTGCTGATTGTCATCGCTATCATCATCATTCTCGCCGGACTCATCATGAGCACCGTCGGTTATGTGCAAAAGAAAGGCGCGCGCTCACGCGCCGAAGCGGAGATCGCGGCCATCTCCGCCGCGCTCGAGAGTTACAAAGCCGATAATGGAATTTATCCAAGTGATGCGGCTAAAACGGATGTCGATCCTACCGCATCACCGACGCCCGCAACCGCTAGTCTCTATCTAGACGATACGACTGGAAGCGGCGTGATTCCCAAGACTTACTTTGCATTCAAACCAAATCAACTGAGCCCGACGAACCAAGCCCAAAATGTCACGGCAATTCGCGATCCATTCGGTAACAGCTACGGCTACTCAACTATAAAGAATTCGAACCCGAACGGAACCGATGGCTACAATCCAACGTTCGATCTTTGGAGTACGGCGGGTGAGATAACTGCCACGCCAAATCAGAATTTGTGGATCAAGAACTGGTAGGATCGACAATCGCTACTGCGGGTTGGTGTCGATGGTGATGACGACGCGGCGGTTCTTTTGTTGCCGAGCGATCTCCGCATCGTAATCGGCTTGAGACGCCGTTTGCGGAAGCTCGCGCCCACGCGTTATCGGATTGGCTGTGCCCAGCCCGCGCGTTTTGATCCGGTTGGGATCCATTCCGAATGTTTGCACCAGGAATTGCTTCACGCTGTCCGCGCGGCGCTGGCTCAAATCGAGATTGTATTCAAAAGTGCCGATCGAATCGGTGTAACCGGCAATCGTGAACGTCGCTTTCGGGAGCCGCTTCATTAACGTGACGAGTTTTTCCAACTCGCCGGTGGCGCTGGGTTGGAAATCCGCGCTGTCGAAAGAAAATAGCTGATCGCTCGGCATGCCGATTTGCGTTCCCGAGCCAAGCGGGCCTTTTTGCGCGAGCGCCTGCTCCAAATCGATCATTCCCGGCGCGCCTTTCTTGTTCGGTCCCGCGCTGTCGCCCGGAAGTTTACTGGTGAAAGTGTTCGGCCGTTTGATGATCGTGCTCGTCGCGAGTTCCGTTCCACTCAACGCCGGCTGCGGTCGACCCGAGACCGAGCTGTCATTCAAAATCGATTGCTCGTGCGTTGCGTTCGGACTCTGCGAAAGCGTTTGCGCCGTGCTCCGCTCGATCTCATTCATCACCGACGCCACGTCAGCCTGATCGACCTTTGGTTTCTCGGGCAACACGTTATTCAACTCGTCCGGCATCTGTGTTGTTGCCTGAATCTCCTGCAAAAGTTTATCGAACGATTTCTTTTCCTCCGGTTGCTGCTCTTTCGTGTCGTCCGGATTCGGTTTCGACGCCGGATTCGTCAGATCGCCGCTGGCCTTCTCGAGCTGAGCCATGTCGACCGGTTTCACGCGAAAAGTCATGGGCGGCTGCGCATCCGCGAAAACTGCCTCGACGGATTGAAAACGCGTCCGGTAAAACCAAAAGCAAAGTGAGATGTGGATCGCGAGCGACACGATCAGCCCGAACCAGATCCAGCTTCGCTCCGGGCTGCCGGTCAGCAACGCTTCGCGCTCGATCTCGTCGATGTCATCGAAATCTGAA
>QHOZ01000102.1:5195-10691 GCA_003219495.1 Verrucomicrobiota bacterium
GGAGTGGTTGTCAAACAATCAGGCCTTAGACAACCCGGTCGCGCGGGTGCGTTCAATGAAAGCGCGCGTTGCCTTGCGAATTTCCTCCGCCACGCGCGCCTCGGGCGAAACGAACTTCGGCGTGAACCATGGAAACAATCCGATCAAATCGTGCGTGACCAGAATCTGCCCGTCGCAATGTTCGCCCGAGCCGATCCCGATCGTCGGGATACCGATCTCGGTTGTGATTTGCTCCGCGATTTTTGCCATCACGATTTCAAGCACGACGGAAAACGCGCCCGCTGCTTCAACCGCGCGAGCATCGGCGATCAACGCTTCCACTTCCGATTGCGTGCGCCCCTTAACTTTGTAACCGCCTTCTTCGCGCACGCTCTGCGGCAACATCCCGATGTGCGCCATGAACGGAATACCTGCGCGCGTGATCGCCTCGATGTGCGTAGCGTGACTGACAGCGCCTTCGAGTTTCACCGCTTGCGCACCCGCTTCGACAAATTTTTTCGCGGTCGCAACCGCTTGCTCGGGCGTGTCGTAAGTATGAATCGGCATGTCCGCCACAAGCAATGCGCGCGTAACGCCACGCGCCACCGCGCGCGTGTGATGCAGCATTTCGTCCAAGGTCACCTGCGTCGTGTCTTCGTAACCGAGCACGACCATGCCAACCGAGTCGCCCACGAGAATGATGTCGATCCCGCTTTCGTCGAGCAACCGCGCCGTCGGATAATCGTAAGCGGTCAGCGCCGCGATTTTCTCGCGGCGCTTTTTCATCTCGCGATATTTATCGACCAAATTCACCAGTTCTCTGCGAAGCAGCTCAGTTTAGTCGAATCTTGAATTTGCGCGAGCAGATCGGCAACCGGCTTAGTCTGATTCGGCAGGACTAAATCCGGCCGGATATCCGCGAGCGGTTGCAAAACAAAACTTCGCTGATGCATTCGCGGGTGCGGCAGCTGCAAACGTTCGTTCTGAATCACCAGGTCGCCGGCGTACAAAATGTCGGTGTCGATCTTGCGCGAAACGTTGCGGGCGTGGTCGCGATCGCGCCCGAGCGCTTCCTCAATTTGGATTAGCTTTTCGAGCAACTCGGTTGGATCGCCGTCGTACTCAATTTGAATCACCGCGTTCAGAAACTTCTCCGCGCCTGGCTCGCAGTTGACCGCTTCACTTTCGTAAACTCGCGAGGCGAGAACATTTTTGTTCGCGGCAAGATCGACAATCGAGTTACGCGCTGCACGGAGGTTCGCCAATCGATCGCCCAGATTCGAACCGAGCACGATGCCGACTTTCATCTGGCAATGCCGAGAACGTCCTGCATCGAGTAGAGACCCGCGGGCTTTCCGACGACCCATTCCACCGCGCGCAATGCGCCGCTCGCGAAAATTTCCCGGCTGCCGGCGCTATGCGTCAGTACGAGTCGTTCACTCGGGCCGACAAAAGTGACGGTGTGCTCGCCGACGACGTCCCCTTCGCGAATGGATTCGATCTGCACATCGAACTTCAATTCGTTCTTCAGAATTTCACCGAGCGTTTTCGCGGTGCCGCTCGGCGCATCTTTCTTCTTCGTGTGATGCGTCTCGACGATTTCGGGTCTGACTTCCGATCCGAATATTTCCGCAGCGCGTTTTGTCAGCGCGAAGAGCGCGTTTACGCCGACGCTGAAGTTCGATGCGAACACGATCGGCAAAGACTTCGCCGTTTTCTCAATCAGCTGTCGCTGTTCCGGCGAATGTCCTGTCGTGCCGATGACCAAACCGATCTTGTGTTGCGATGCCGCGCGGCAAACTTCGTCGATCGAGCTCGCGTTGCTGAAATCGATCGCGACGTCACAATTTTTCAATGCTTCGCCAACGGAGTCGCCGATGTCGCACTGCGCGACGATGTCGATCTTTGAATCCTTTTTGGCCAGATCGACAATCGTCTGCCCCATTCGACCGCGCGCTCCGATCAGCGCCACGCGCACTCGAGAGTTCATTTCGATTTCTCGAATGTTTCCAACGTTTTGCGCAGACGCGTTTGATTCGCATCCGTCATTTCGCAGAGCGGTAAACGGACCTCGGCCGAAATTAAACCGCGCCACGCCAACACTGTTTTCGCGGGAACCGGATTCGGCTCGATAAACAGATCCCTAAAGATCGGCCCCATTTTTCGCTGCATCGCTTCCGCAGATTTGAAATCGCCGGATTCGCACGCTCGGACGAGCGCGCAAACTTCCGCTGGAAAGACATTCGACGCGACGCTCACAACTCCCACCGCGCCAACCGACATGAACGGCAACGTTAATCCATCGTCGCCGCTCAAGATCGTAAACTCATTCGGCAAGCGGCGACGCAGCTCGGCGACGCGATCGACGCTGCCGCTCGCTTCCTTGATTGAAACGATGTTGCGACAATTTTCCGCCAAACGAATCACCGTCTCCGGCAAAATATCGACCGCGCATCGCCCCGGAATGTTGTAGAGCATGACCGGCAGCTTGGTCGCGTCGGCGATCGCCTTGAAGTGGCGAAACAAACCCTCCTGACTCGGTTTATTATAGTACGGCGCGACCAGGAGCGCGCCGTCGGCGCCCGCCTTCTCGGCGAATTTCGTCGCCTCGATTGAATCGCGGGTGGAATTCGTTCCCGCACCTGCAATCACCTGGCAGCGCCCCTTCGCCAGCGTGATCGTGCGCGTGATCACTTCGTGTTTTTCTTCGTGCGTCAACGTTGGCGATTCGCCAGTTGTGCCGACCGCCACGATGCCGGTGACTCCGCCCGTGATTTGCGCTTCGATTAATTTTTCAAACGCCGCGAAATCGATCGCGTCATTTCGAAACGGTGTAACGATCGCCGTGAAAGTGCCGCGAAACATTAGATGTCGATCGTTCCTTCGAATGCGAATTCGGCCGGACCGGTGAGCGTAACGTGAGTGAACTTCTCCCCTGCCCGCTTGAAATCGACGCTGAGCTCGCTCCCGCTGCGAACCGTCACATTGATCGGGCCGTCCACGTTTTCAGTCGCCGCAAAAACGGGCGCGCTCGCCACGACTCCGGTACCGCAGGCAAGAGTTTCGTCTTCCACACCGCGCTCGTAAGTCCGAATGGAAATCTTCCGCGGCGCGCGCTTCTCGATGAAGTTCACGTTTGCGCCTGCCGGCGAAAACATTTCATGCCGGCGAATCGCGCGCCCGCGGGCAAAGACGTTCACCACATCCACCCGCGCGACCGCCACGACAACGTGCGGCACGCCGCTGTTGATGAAATGAACTTTCGCGTCTTCGCCTTCGAGCTCCAGCTCAACATTCAGCCGCAAATCTTTCGGGTCGCTCATTTGCAGCGTGACCAGGTCTCCGTCCAATTCGCCGCGAATTAATCCGGCTGGCGTTTGAAATGAAATTTGCTTCGGCGCGCCCGCAACTTTGTTCGCGAAGCGCGCAAAACAACGCGCGCCGTTGCCGCACATTTCCGCTTCGCCGCCGTCGCGATTGTAGTAGCGCATCCGAAAATCGGCGCCATTTGAACCCTTCTCGAGCAAAAGAATCCCGTCCGCGCCCACGCCTGCATGGCGATCACAAATTCGGACGATCTCCTCCGCCTTTAACTGCACCTCACCCGCGCGATTATCGATCATGACGAAATCGTTCCCCGCACCGTTCATCTTGGTGAATCGCAACATCTTGGAAATTGTAGAGGCGGCTAACCCGCGCCGCAACCGGCCAACGTTGATCAATTGCTAATTTGCCGTTTATTCGGGCCATGCGCCGGTTCCTTATGCCGTTATCGATCTTCGCAGTCGCGCAGATCGCGAGCGCGGCCAATTACAACGCGCTCATCCTCGACCAGGTCCACAAAATGCCGAGCGGCGGCAAATATGCAGTTTCGCATTTCGCCAAGATCAAATTGCAATCCGCGGCGCATTTTGAATCCGGGAAGTTTTTCGTCATCCCGACGAAGCCGTATGTGAGTTTCTGCTCGGGCGCGACCTATCTCGTATTCATCAGAGCGATCGAGGAATTGCGCGATCACGGCCAGTTGCAGCTGGATGTCGCGACGCTCAATCAGCTGGTCATTCGCGACCAGCACGATGGCGAAGGCGTGTGGGGACGCTGGAACGCGAACGGCCCCGGGACCGCGCGATTATTTTACGAGCTAGGACTCGGACGAAACTTTACCGATTTTTCGCAAGCGCAGCCCGGCGATTTCATGAAAATTTTTTGGAACAATAACGTCGGCAAGCGCGAAAGCGGGCACTCGGTGATTTTCCTTGGAACAACGCAGCACAGCGATGGCGAATACGTGCGTTTCTGGTCGAGCAACATCGGAATGGGTTATGGCGAGAAAGAAGTGCCGCGAACAAAAATTGCGAACGCAATCTTTTCCCGTTTGGAAATACCGGCGAACCTCGCGCGCATCAACAGCGCGCCCAGCACCGACAGTTACCTCGGCTCGCTCCTCCGCAAAAACTCGAACTTCGCCGAAGCGCGTCAGAAGTGCGGAATCTAGTGGATCGCTTCCGCTAAACTCTTCGCGAACGCCGCGACCTTCTCGATCATCTCCGATTTGTCGCCGTGCTTGGCGATAAGATCGACAATCGCGCTCCCGACAACGACCGCGTCGGCGTGTTGCGCGACGTTGCGGGCCTGCTCGGGATTTGAAATTCCGAATCCAACGGCGATCGGCAATTTTGAAGCGGCGCGCAGCTCCGAAATCTTTTCCGGCAATGCAGTCGCGATCGATTCTTGGGCGCCGGTGACGCCTTCGCGCGAAACGTAGTAGAGAAATCCTTTCGCGCTTTTCGCGATCTTCTCGATTCGCGTCGAAGGAGTTGTTGGCGCAATCAAACGGATATGCAGCACGTTTGTTTTGGGAAGTTCGAGATCCTCTTCCGGCGGTAGATCGAGAATGAGTAATCCATCGACCCCTGCGCCTTCGGCTTCATCGTGAAATTTGTCCGCGCCGAATTGGAAGATCGGATTCAGGTAGCTGTAGAGAACGATCGGGATTTGCGATTGCTTTCGAATTTCGCGGACACAATCGAACACGCCGCCAATCGTCGTTCCGGCCGCGAGCGCGCGTTGGGCGGCGAGTTGATTCACGATTCCGTCCGCGAGCGGATCCGAGAACGGCAACCCGAGCTCGAGCAAATCGGCTCCGGATTTTTCCAGGGCGAAGGCAAGATCGACGGTGCGCTTTAGGTTAGGATCGCCTGCACTGATGTAGGGAATAAACGCTTTGCGTTTCTTGGCGCGCAGCTCAGTGAAACAATTGTCGATCCGGTTATTCACAGGTAACTTCTAAACGCCAATGACAGAACGGGAGAAAACGCTCACGATCAATGAGATTTACGAATCGATTCAGGGCGAGAGCACCTGGGCCGGCGAGCGCTGTGTTTTCGTGCGACTAACGTTCTGCGATCTGCGCTGCAACTATTGCGACACGGAATACGCATTTTACGAAGGCGAAAAGATTTCGCTCACGCAAATCGCCGAGCGCGTGACCAGTTTCAAATGTCCGTTGGTCGAGAT
>QHOZ01000103.1 GCA_003219495.1 Verrucomicrobiota bacterium
GTTTTCCCAAACCGCACGCACAACGCTTGGAACGCTGAGCGTCAGAAAAATTGCGAAGAGCGCGCACCAAAGCGCGAGGTGGAGATAGAAACGGGTGCGCATTCGATTGAGCTTGTCGATCTTCGTTACAAACCGAAGCGCGCGCAATGGTCGAGAAGAAATGCCGGTGCGACTCGGAATTGCTCACGAGAGGAGTTGAACCTCCACGGGTTTCCCCATACGGTCCTGAGCCGTACGCGTCTGCCATTCCGCCACGTGAGCGTGGCCAATTACAATGCGCAGAGCGCGGACTCGCGCAACGATCTTCCGTTAGCGAGAGATTTTATTAGCCCCGCCGGCGTTTGCGCGCGCGGGCTTCGAGTTGTTGCGCTTTGCGCGCTTTGCCGAGCGAACGAAGCAGGTCGGCATAATTCGCGGCTACGATCTCGTAAGGCGCGGTAAAGCTCGGCCGCTTTCGGATAATCGCCGCGCGAATGATAGACGACCGCGAGATTGCATTTCGATTGCGCGATGTCGGGGTGCGTCGGCGGAAGAACTTTCTCGCGAATGCCGAGCGCGCGCAGATGCGTCTTCTCCGCCTCCGCGTAACGCTTCTCGTTTGTATAAAAGACCGCGAGATTATTTAGAACCGACGCGACATCGGCGTGCTGCGGCCCGAGTTGTTTTTCGTAAATCTCGAGCGCGTGCAAATAATATGGCTCCGCCGCTTTCTGCCGGCCTGAGCGGCGAAAGATCAACGCGACATTGTTGAGCATCGTTCCGAGATCGGCGTAGGGAAGATCATCGAGCTGCCCGCCGGCCGCGATCGCCTTTTCGTAATAACGAATCGCTTCGTCTTGTTGCCCGAGATTGTCGCAAAGAAACGCGAGCCGGCGCGCGGAGCGATATAACAAATGTTGATCGGGCGGCTTGGCTTTCTCCAAAACTCCGTGCGCTTTGAGCAAATACGGTTTGGCTTTGACGCGATCGCCCGCCTGGTCGAGCAACGTGCCGAGTTTTTCGTAGCTGATCGCGAGCGCGTTGTCGTCATCTCCGAATGTGCGCTTGGCCAGCTCGAGCAGAGTTTCCGCAACCCGAATCGCTTCCGGGATGCGATTGCTCGCGCGAAGCATCTCGAGTTTATCGGCGAGAATGCTCCAAAGTTTTTCTTCGCCTTTCATATTTGGGAATCGCGAATCAGGCGTTGTTGGCGCAATCCGGGGTCAAAAAAATCAATAACTCACCAGCCTTCGCTGAGCTGAGTGACGAGACGAGCGGCGAGCTCCTCACTCGCCAAAGGCAGCGCTTGTCGCTCATCGGTCGTTACATCGGTTCCGACGAAGAAACTGGTTGTGCCGACGACTTCAGTGGGAGGGCCAATCGGTTTGTCGTCAGGCCCGACGAGCCGGTAGCGCACGCGCATCGAAAGATTGAATTCGCTCGTCGCCAAAACGTTTCCAGTCACCGAACGCGCCGGAGATCGACTGATGCGAATAATTTCGCCTTTCAGCGTCGCATCCGCGTTGTGACCGCTGCCGATCTTAAAAGTGCCGTCCTGTTGGAATTGTTTGATCACAGTATCGGTAACGAGAACCTCGACGCGCGGAATGAGAGTTTTATTAACGAAGGTCGGAATCGCAATCGTGTGAACGTCGTGAAGATAATACGGTTTAGCGGGGCCAATGTGATAGCCGAGACAACCGCTCAAACTGAGGCAGCTCAGCGCCGCCACAATCAATTTCTTCACGGCGTCGGTGAAGCCGATGCGTCGGAAGAACCAGAATCGTCCGAACTGGAAGCGGCCGGCGCGGGCGATTGATCGGGCGCGCTCGAACCGAGACCACCGCCGCCCAGGCCGGGTCCAGGCATCAAGCTTGAAGGTCCGGAAGGCGGTGGCGGAAGTGATGTCTCCACATCTGGCGGTAATGATGTCGACGATGTCGATCCTCCACCCGTGCTTGAACCGCTCGAGTGGGTTTGTTTGGCGCCGGTCGCGCCCGCCTCACCTTTTGCTTTCTCTGCGTCCGCCTTTTTCTTTTCGGCCTCGACCTGTGCGAGCGGCTCGATCAGTTTCTCGCCTACTTTCGCTCGCAACTCGTCAATGCGTCTCTTGGCTTTCTCGCTTTCGGCCGAACCCGGCTGCTGCCGAATCACTTCGTTGTAATAAATGACCGCCGCGCGATACATTTTTTGTTTATCGTAAAAACGCGCAACGTCGTAGGAAGAGCTCAGCGCTTTGCGTTCTAGTAGGGCTTATTGGTGGCCGCGGCGTCCTTCGTGCCGCCTTTCGACGAAGTAAACCAAACGTAGCCGATCTGATATTGCGCGTCGGCCGCGACTGGATCGTTCGGGAATTTATCGATCACTGCCTGGTAAGCCTGAAGCGCGGCATCGTTCGTGGCTTGCTTCTCACGAGCCAGACCGATGTCGAACTGCGCGCGCGCGGTGTATTTGCCGTAAGGCGCAGTTCGCACGACGCCGGCAAAAATTTCCACGGCACGATCCATCGAAGTGGCGAATGGAATTCCGAGTAGCTTTAATTTTTTCCCGGCCAAGTACATCTCGCCGATCCGGAATTGACCTTCGATCGCTTCGTTAAAATGCGGACTCGTCGGATAATTGGTCACGAGCACGCGGTAGGCAGCAGCAGCATCCAGATATTCGTGAATTTGTTCGAAGAGAACGCCGCCGCGATAAACTGCGCCGGCCGCGAGCGCGTCGTGTGGATATTTCCGCACTAACTGCTTGTAAGCGCGAATCGCTCGCTTCCAATTTTTGTCCTTATCGGCGTTCTGCGCGATCTCGAAAAGTTCGGCGGCGTTTCCGTTGAGTTCTTCTTCGCCGGGCGGGACATACTGGGCCTTCGCGCCTGGACGAAAAACGACCGCGGCGTTGATTGGTTCAACGACAAAGGCGACGCCCAGAATGGCGACAACGACCGCGAGAACTCGGAATTTCATCGAGGATGGGCAGCGTAATTGACTTCTCCGCTGCGTCAAGTTGGCCGACAGGCCTATTCTCCCCGCGATTTCACCCGACAGTGATGCGAAGATCGACATCTTCCCGCGCGCCGCGATTTAGCGTAACTTTCCGGCGGCTTGAAACTGACTGAGCAACACAAAATCAGGATCGGCGCCGTCGCCTGGAGTTATCCTGATTGGCAAAACGCTTTTTATCCTGCCGAGTTGCCGGAATCGGAGTGGCTCGAGTTTTACGCGCGCTACTTTCCGGCGGTCGAGATCGATTCGACCTTTTATCGCGTGCCGGAAGAGAACGCGGTTCGTCGTTGGGTGGAGCAAACGCCGGCCTCGTTTCGCTTCAGCTGCAAACTGCCACGCGAAATCACTCACGTGTGTAAATTGCGCGATTGCACAACGGAACTAAACGCGTTTTTGCGCGCGATCGAGCCACTCGACGCCAAACTTCAAGTCGTCCTGATTCAATTGCCGCCATCTTTTACGCCGAAGGATGGCCGGCAACCGCTGCGGAAATTTCTGACACAGCTTCCGAAGGGTTTCCGGTTTGCGATCGAATTTCGAAGTCCTGGCTGGCACCGGCCGAATATTATCCGATTGCTGGAGCAATGCCGGATTTGTTGGGTTTGGGCGGACACCAGCCCGCTCAACGAGCGTAATCTCGCTCCTTTCGAGTTCCTTCCACTGACGACCGATTTCTTTTACGTCCGTTTACTCGGCGATTACGCGACGAAATACGACGGCGCCGGCAAGTTTGTGCATCGTTACGATAAACTTCTGTGGAAACGGGAGGCCGCGCTCGAAAGTTGGGCGCTAAAAATCGAGCGGCATCTCTCGGAAGTTCGCAACGTTTGGGCGTTCGTCAGCAATCACTTCGAAGGTTTCGCGCCGGAGACCGCGCAACGTCTCGCCCAGCGGCTCGGTTTCGAACTCCCATTGCCTTCCGAAACCGAAAAAGTTGTTTCCGAGCAGGAACGCGCGCAGCTCGATTTGCTTTAACAAATCTCCGCCGCGCCGAAGTACGGCTGCAATTTTTCCGGAACGTGCACTGAGCCGTCCGGCTGCTGAAAGTTCTCGATCAACGCCGCGAACACGCGCGGCAGCGCCAAACCCGAGCCGTTGAGCGTATGTGCGAATTTGTTTTTTCCGTCAGCACCTTTGTAGCGAAGATTCATCCGCCGCGCCTGATAATCTTCAAAGTTCGAGCAGCTCGAAACTTCGAGATACGCGTTTTGTCCGGGCGACCAGACCTCGATGTCGTAAGTCTTGGCCGATCCGAAACCGAGATCGCCGGTGCAAAGATCGATCACGCGATAATGCAGCTCGAGCAGTTGCAGAATTTTCTCCGCGTCCGCGAGCAACAATTCGAGCTCCTCGTACGATTTTCCCGCGGTCGTTATTTTCACCAGCTCGACTTTGTCGAACTGATGAACGCGAATGATCCCGCGGGTTTCGCGCCCGGCCGATCCCGCTTCGCGCCGAAAACATGGCGTGTAAGCGACAAACTTTTTCGGGAGATCGGCCGCCGGCAAAATTTCCTCGCGCGAAAGATTCGTCACCGGCACTTCGGCAGTCGGCGCGAGAAATAATTCTTCGCTATCGATTTTATACATGTCGGTTTCGAATTTCGGGAGCTGACTGGTGCCGATCATGCATTCGCGGCGGACCAGAAACGGCGGACTGACTTCGAGATAGCCGTGCTCGCGCGTATGGACGTCGATCATGAAGTTTATCAGCGCGCGCTCAAGCCGCGCACCCGCGCCGGTGAAACAAATGAATCCGCTTCCACTCAATTTCGTCGCGCGTTCGAGATCGAGCATTTTCAATTTCTCGCCGATCGCGATGTGATCGAGCGCTTTGCCGGCGAGCTTCGGCTTGCTCCCCCACTCGCGCACCACCTTGTTCGCGCTCGCATCTTTTCCGAGCGGCACGCTTTCGTTCGGCAAATTCGGAATTTCGAGCAAAAGTCCGCGCTGCTGTTCATCGAGGCTGCTCGCGCGCTGTTCAAGGTCGACAATTCGTTCGCCGATTGTTCGAACCTGCGCCTCCAGATCCGTCGTTGCTTCCTTGCGCGATTTTTTTGCGCCGATCTCCTTGCTCGATCGATTGCGCTCGGCTTGCAGTTGTTGCAGCTCCGTTTCGATCTTTCGCCGTTCGACGTCTACCTTTAAGACATCGTCGATCCGCGCGGCGTCATCGCCGCCGCGAGTGGCGAGGCGCTCGCGAGCGAAATCCGGTTTTTCGCGAATGAGGCGAATGTCGAGCATGGGGCAGATTATCAGCGAAGATAAAAAGCTTACAAATGTTACAACAATAAAACGCGCGCTCTGTCTAACCTTGCTCAATCGCTTTGCGATCTATGGAACAACTTAACCTTTTGGCCGTCGCACTCGGCCTGGCCACCCTGGCCGGGATCAATCTCTATCTAACTGTCTTCGCGACCGGTCTCGCGATTCATTTTCATTGGATCACGCTCTCGCCTCAATACCAGTCGCTCGAAGTCCTGGGCAACCCGTGGATCATCGCCATCGCGGGCGTGCTTTATTTTCTGGAATTTTTCGCCGACAAAATCCCGTGGGTCGATTCGATCTGGGATGCCGTGCACACGGTTATCCGTCCCATCGGCGGCGCATTTCTCGCCATTCAAGTGCTCGGTCATTCCGATCCTGTATTTGCGATAATCGTCGGACTCCTGGGCGGCGGCTCGTC
>QHOZ01000104.1 GCA_003219495.1 Verrucomicrobiota bacterium
CCAATGAAACGAGTTTGCTTAACCATCATCATCGTCGCGATCGCGCTCGCGCAATTCGCGCGCGCGCAATTGTTCGGACCAAAAATGAAGAAACCGAACGAGATGATTTCGAAACAGGCGCCGTTAAAGGCGAATCAGAGTCTACTCGCTCAAGCGACGCCGGATAGCACGCACATCGTCGTTTCGATCCCGAAACAGCGCGCGTATCTGATGGTCGGCGATAAGATCGTGGCAGACGGACCGATTTCGTCCGGTAAACGCGGACACGAAACGCCGCGCGGACATTTCAGCGTGATGGAGAAAGATCCGAACCATCATTCGAGTCTTTACGGCGACTTCGTTGACGGCCGAGGTCGCGTCGTGCGCGCGGGGGTGAGCGCTCACATCGATTCTGCGCCGAGCGGAACGCATTTTGCCGGTGCATCAATGAAATGGTTTCTCCGTCTCACTGGTGAAGGCGTTGGAATGCATATCGGCATCTGGCGCAAAATTATTCTACGATCACGCCAAAGTCGGCACACCGGTTGACGTCGGCGACTTCTAAATCAATTCGCGCCGCAGCATTTCAAACGCGAACTGCGCAACGAGCTGTTTGAACGTCTCGCGATCGCTCGGAAAAAATAACTTTTTCACCTTCGTTTCCTTTTCGCCGGCGACCGCGACGTAAACCGTACCGACGGGTTTCTGCTCAGAGCCGCCATCCGGACCGGCAATTCCTGTCGTCGCAAGCGCAAATGTCGATCTTGCGCGCTTGCGCGCGCCCTCCGCCATTGCGCGCGCCACTTCTTCGCTCACCGCGCCGTGTTGCTCGATTAACTTTGGATCGACGCCCAGTATGTCGATCTTCGCTTCGTTTGCGTAAGTGACGTAGCCCGCGAGCAAAACCTTGGACGATCCGGCAACATTCGTGATCCGGTTCGCAAGCAGCCCGCCCGTGCACGACTCGGCTGTCGCCAAAGTTTGTTTTTTATCGGCGAGCAATTTCACCAAGATTTCCTCGAGCGCGCGATCGTCGTCGGTGAAAATTACTTCGCCCAACTCCGCGCGAACGATCTTGTCGGCGTGATCGAGCGCGCTCTGATCGCCGATGATGCGAAGATCGACTTCGCCCGGCCGCGCACAGTAACCCAGTTCAAGCCCGGGGATCGCGAGAATTTTCTGTCCGATTTTTTCTTCGATCACCGATTCGCCCATGACCGCGATCTTGTAAAAGCGCCGCTCGACTGGCGGCGCATCTTTCACGATCGAGCGCAAGATCGACATCGCATGCTCGCGAAACATCGGCTGCAGCTCGCGTGGCGGTCCAGGCAATAGAAAAATGTGTGGCGACGAAATCTTCGCATTGATGTTCGCCCTCAAATACAACCCGCACGCGCTTCCGTTTTCGTTTGGAAGAATTTGCCCGCCCTCCGGCACCTGCGCCTGCCGCGCAATGCTATCGACCCATTTAATTCCGCGAACGCGCAATCGCTTCTTCAACGACGCGAGCAACTCCGCGTTCTCTTGCAATTTCAAACCGAGCAGCTCGGCGGTGAGATCGCGCGTGATATCGTCGCTCGTTGGGCCGAGTCCGCCCGTGACAAAAATAACTTCCGCGCGCGGAAACAGTTCCTTCAGTGTTTCGCCAATCACCGCGCCGTCACCGACGGTTCGCCGTTCCTCAATCCGTAGTCCGATCGCGAAAATTTCGCGCGCGATAAAAGCCAAATGCGTGTCATGAACGTCGCCCGCGAGAAGCTCGGTGCCGGTATTGAGAAGGACCGTTCGCATACAAGATCGACAATAGAACGTTCTAATGACGAACGCTCAACTTCGAAGCGAGGATTGACCCAATCGCCTAGGCCGCGTCTTTGTCCTGCTTCTTGCGAATGAGCGGAAGCTTTTTGCCGTCGACTACCGCGCGATTGATCGTGACCTCCGCGATATCTTCGCGACTCGGCACGTCGTACATGATGTCGAGCATGATGCGCTCGAGGATCGAACGCAGCGCGCGCGCGCCCGTTCCTTTCGTGACCGATTGCGCCGCCAGTGCGCGGAGCGCGTCTTTGGTGACGGTCAACCGCACGCCTTCCATCGAGAAGAGCTTCGTGTACTGCTTGATCATCGCGTTCTTCGTTTCGGTAAGAATCGCGACCATCTCTTCCTCGGTCAGCGCGTCGAGCGACGCCGCAACCGGCAAACGCCCGATGAATTCCGGGATCATTCCAAACGCGAGCAGATCTTCCGGCTCAACGTGACGAATCGCTACTTTCCGCGCGGCCTCTTCGGCTTCGATCGTTGGACCGCCAAAGCCCATCACCTTTTGTCCGATGCGCTTCTGAATAATCTTATCCAAGCCGATAAACGCGCCGCCGCAGATGAACAAAATTTTCTCGGTGTTGACCTGAATGTATTCCTGATGCGGATGCTTCCTTCCGCCTTGCGGCGGAACGTTGCATGTCGATCCTTCCAAAATTTTCAAGAGCGCTTGCTGCACGCCTTCGCCAGAAACGTCGCGCGTGATCGACACGTTGTCGGTTTTGCGGCCGATCTTGTCGATCTCGTCGATGTAAACAATGCCGATCTCGGCCCGCTTCACGTCGTAATCCGCATTTTGCAACAACCGCAAAATAATGTTCTCAACGTCTTCACCAACGTAGCCGGCTTCGGTGAGAGTTGTCGCGTCGGCGATGCAAAACGGAACATCGAGAATGCGCGCCAGCGTTTTCGCGAGCAGCGTTTTGCCGGAACCGGTCGGCCCGATCAAAAGAATGTTGCTCTTCTCGATTTCAACTTCAGCGAGCGGATCGGGTTGGAAAGCCGCGGATGAATCAGCTGTCGGCGTCGTCGTATGCTGCAGGACGCGTTTGTAATGATTGTGCACCGCGACTGACAAAGTTTTCTTCGCGGTGTCCTGGCCGATCACGTATTGATCGAGCGAGCGGCGAATTTCCGCCGGCTTCGGAACGCGAATGTTCGATGATTGCCGCCGCGCGTCTTCGTTCAGCTCTTTGTCGAGGATGCTTTTGCAAACGTTGATGCAACTGTCGCAAATGTAGACGCCGGGACCGGCGATGAGTTTGCGCACCTCGGCGTGGCTTTTGCCACAGAACGAGCACATGGTGAGGTTCGTCGCGCGGGCCATATACTCCCTAATTTAGCAGCTTTTATTCCTCCGACTTACGGCCGCGATCCACGTGCTCGCCCATTGCGCCGTCGAGTCCTTTCACTTCTTTGCGCGACTTAATCACTTCATCGACAAGACCGTAGGCCTTCGCTTCCATCGCCGACATATAATAGTCACGGTCGGAATCGAGTCGCACCTGATCTTCCGGTTTGCCGGTGTGCTGCGAGATGATCTTGATGATCCGCTTCTTGAGTTTGAACATGTAATCGACCTGGCGCTCGACGTCGCTCGCTTGTCCCTGCGCGCCACCCGAAACCTGGTGAATCATGATGTCCGAATTCGGCAGCGCGAAACGTTTGCCTTTTGTGCCGGCGCAAAGCAACACCGCCGCCATGCTCGCGGCCATTCCGAGGCAATACGTCGTTACATCGCACGTCATAAACTGCATCGTGTCGTAAATCGCGAGACCCGCGGTCACAACACCGCCGCCGGAATTAATGTAAATGCTGACGTCTTTCTTGGAATCTTCCATCTGCAAAAAGAGCAGCTGCGCGATCACCAGATTCGCCACGTGATCGTCAATCGCCGTTCCGATAAAAACGATGCGGTCCTTGAGCAACCGTGAGTAAATGTCGTAACTGCGCTCGCCGCGGCCGGTCTGCTCGACCACCATCGGGATCAGGATCGATTGCGCTTTATTTTCTTCGCTCATTTCTTTTCGTTTTCGGAAACCGGTTGGACGCTAACATTCGCCTTTAGGAAATCAAGAGTCTTGGCCAGCAGGATCTGTTCTGCGAGCGCGTTAAGTTGATCGTGCTCTTCGAGTTCCTTGCGCATCTTGTCCGTCGAAATGTTGTAACGCTGCGCTTCCTGCCGGATCCGAAGATCGACATCTTCGCGCGTGACTTCGATTTTTTCCTGCTCTGCGACGCGCTCGAGAATGAAATTCGTCTTCAAACGATGGTGCGCCACGGTCGCCGCCGTCTCGATCAGTTCCTTTTCTTTCTCCTTTAACATCTCGTCCGGAATTCCGCGCGCGCGGTTGCGTTGAACTAATTCGCTCAACGCGCGCTTCGTCTCGTCGCGCAGCAATGGCGGCGGCACGTCGAACTTCGTGTTCTCATGCAAATACTTGATCACCTGCTCGTCTTTCGCGTGATCGACTTGGTGCTCTTTCTCGTGCTCGAGATCGTGCTCAATCGTGTGGCGCAAATCGGCGAGCGTTTTTCCGGGAAGCAATTTGGCCGCGAACTCGTCGTTCACTTCCGGCAACACTTTCTCTTTGATTTCACGCAGCGTGACCGTGTAGCTCGCTTGCTTGCCCGCCAGCTCTTTCACAAGAAAATCCGCCGCAAAATCAACGGTGACGGTGCGGGTCTCCTCTTTCTTCTGCCCGACGATCTGCTCGCAAAACTTCGGGAGAAAATTATCGGGCGCGAGTCGCACCCAGAATTTTTTCCCGCCGTGCAGGTTCTTGCTCGCGTTCGTCGCAACTTCCGCCACCGGCTTGCCTTCGACTAATCCGTCG
>QHOZ01000105.1 GCA_003219495.1 Verrucomicrobiota bacterium
GGTTCCACCGCCGGTAAAACAAATTTCGTTCGGCTTGGCTTTGATCAGCGCCGCGATTTTGTCGCGGGCGTTATCGACCGCGGCGCGCGCGTTGCGTCCGGCGCGATGAATGCTCGACGCGTTTCCAAAGTTTTTCGAGAAATAGGGCTCCATCGCGTCGCGGGCGGCATCGCACAGCGGCGTGGTCGCGTTGTAATCCAGGTAAATCATTTTTCCGTCATAATCGTAATTCGTTGGACAGGATTAGCTAAGGCGTTCTAGGATGAATAGCCATGAAAATGCTAGCGCGGTTTTTCAAAATCTCATTATCGATCTTCTCCGCTATCACAGCAGCACGCACAACCCGACCTGGTGGGACAAGTATCAGTTCATCAAGAACAACTCGGTCGACGCGAACGCGGGCTCAAGCGCATCGATCAGCTACGGCAAAAATGTTGACGTCTCAAACGAGTGCGGACCGCAGAGCGAGACGTTCATCACGATCAATCCGGCGCAGCCGAAGATGCTGGCGGCCGGCTCCAACGAAATCGTTCGCCTGCCGATGCGCGGATATTTTTCGAGCAACGGCGGCACGAGCTGGGGCGGGGTCGATCTTCCATTGCCGCCGGCGAAGGGAAACGGAGTTAATTTCGGCTCGGATCCGGGTCTCGCATTCGATACGCAAGGCAACGCTTTCTACAGCTACATCGTCGTTTACGTCGGCAACGGTTTTGGTGTCAATGGAAGCGGCATGGCGGTTGCGCGCTCGACCGACGGCGGCGCGACTTATCCGAACGTGACGTTCTTCAGCTTTGAAGGCGGCAGCAGTCATTTCAACGACAAGCCGATGATCACCGCCGACACGAATGCGAGCAGTCCGTTCCGCGACAACGTTTATGTCGCTTGGGATGCGGCCGTCGGCGGATCGACCGGCGGTGGAATTCGCGTTGGCACTTCAACCGATCACGGCGCGAATTTTAGCGTCACGCGCGCGGACCGAACGGCGAACTTTACGTTGCGTGGAACGATTACCTCGCGAATGCGATCATGTTCAATCGCTCGAATGACGCGGGAAAAACTTGGGGAACGCAAAGCGTGATTTCGACGAAGACGTTGCCGTTCGACATTGCGATTCCCGCGGAATCATTTCGCGGCGCGCTGGTTTATCCCGTGCTCGATGTCGATCGTTCGAGCGGTGCGCATCGCGGTCGTTTGTATTGCTCGTGGATGGACAAGACTTCGGCGGGCACGACCGATATTTATCTTTCGTACTCGGACGACAAAGGCGCGCATTGGTCGCCGCGCAAAACGGTGGCCGATCAATTGTCGATCCTCGTCGATCGATTCAATCATTGGATGTCGATCGATCCGGTCACGGGCGATGTGAACGTTTCGTTTTACGACACGCGCAACGATACCACCGGTTCGCGCTACATGACCGACACTTATCTGGCGAAGTCCACGAATGGCGGCGCGACATTTTCATCACCGAACACGCGCGTCTCGACGGTGAGCTCGAACGAGCACGATTGCGGCGGCACGTTTCCGTGCGCGGGAATTAACTACGGCAATCAGCAAGGCGATTACGAAGGACTCGTTTCGTTCGGCGGCGCGTCATATCCGATTTGGATCGACAGCCGGCGTCAGCTCGATCCGATTTCCGGCTGCCGCACAAACTTGGGGATGGAAGAAGTTTTCACCGCGAAGGTGAAATGATTTTCAGTCGCGGCTGAATTCTTCGCGCGTGGTCGCGGTTTGCTTTTCGCGCTTCGGAATGATCGCGACTTCTTTCTCCTCGTAATAAACGAGCGAGTTTGGCGGCACGCTTTTGGTGAGAAACACGTTCGCGCCGATCGTTGTGTTCGCGCCAATCACGGTGTCGCCGCCCATGATCGTTGTCCCCGCGTAAATGCGAACGCCGTCTTCGATCGTCGGGTGACGTTTCTTGCCGCGCAACGCCTGGCCCGCGGCGAGCGAGCGCGCGATGAACGACACGCCCTGATAAAGTTTCACGTGTGACCCGATCTTCGTTGTCTCGCCAACAACCACGCCGGTGCCGTGATCGATAAAAAAGTGCGAGCCAATCTCGGCGCCCGGATGAATGTCGATCCCGGTCCGGCTGTGCGCCCATTCGGTCATGATGCGCGGGATCAACGGCACTTTGTTGTAAAGCAGGTGCGCCATTCGATAAATCGCGATCGCCTCGAGCGACGGATACGCGAGAATAATCTCCTCGTAACTTTTCGCCGCCGGATCGCCTTCGTATGCGGCGTCGATATCGCTCCACAAAATTTTGCGGACCTCGGGAAGTTGCGACACGAAGAAATCCAAAATCTCATCCGCTTTCTTTTTCGTTTCGTCGCTCGCCGGATAATCGCCAAAGCTTTTGCAAATCTCCGGCCGCAATCGAATACGCAGACTGCGAACCCGGCTTTTCGTGATGTCGGGCAAATCTTCGGAGTCGGCGAGCGCTTCACCGCGAAAACCGGGAAACATCAAACTCATCAAGTCGGCGCACGCTTCTTCGATCGTCTCGCGCGAGGGCAGCGTCGCGGCGGCATCGAGATAATTGATCCCGCCGGACTCGCCGTAAGTGGCGAGGAGCTCGTTGACCGCGTCGGAGCCGTTTTTGTTCACCGAGCAATTATGCGCGATCACGAGCCAACGCGCACGCGATTAGTAGGTAGAGGCTGAATTGTCATCCCGAGCGCAAGCGAGGGATCTCGCAGGATGAGAGATCCCTCACATTCGTTCGGGATGACAGAGAGCTGATTGAAAAGACGCGCATGGATTCTACGTTGGAAGTAACAATGAAGCCGTTTTCCGTCGCCGGGATTCCGCCGGACGAATTGAATACGTTCCTTTCCGGCGCGCATTCCGATCCGTTCCGGATTCTCGGTCCGCATCGGATGGGGGACGATCTCGCGATTCGCGCGTTTCGCCCGGACGCGCAGAAGATCGACATCGTCACGAATGGCGATAAGCCAGTCGAGGCCGAGAAGATTCATCGCGACGGATTTTTTCAGGCGAAAATTCCGAACGCGACGCGCGATCTCGATTATCACCTGCGCGTGACGGATTGGAACGGGTCCGAGTTGGTCATGCGCGATCCGTACGGCTACGGGCCGATCATGGGCGAGGTCGATCTGCATTTGTTCAGCGAAGGTCAGCATTGGCAGCTTTACGAGAAATTCGGCGCGCATTTGCGCACAATCGGAGATACCGGCGGCGTTTACTTCGCAGTCTGGGCGCCAAACGCACAACGGGTTTCCGTGGTCGGCGATTTCAACGGCTGGGACGGCCGGGTCAATCCGATGCGCAAGCTTCTCGGGAGCGGCGTGTGGGAATTACAAATTCGAAATTCGCACCCATTCCGGCGTATTGCTGCTCAAGAGCGATCCGTTCGCGTTTTTCAATCAGTGGGGCAAATCGACCTCGTCGCTCGTTTACAATTTGGAGCGCTACAAATGGAGCGACGGCGAGTGGATGGCATCGCGCCGCAAAAAAGAATGGCCGAGATCGCCGATGTCGATCTACGAAGTGCATCTCGGTTCGTGGCGCCGCAAAACGGACGAGGGGAATCGTCATTTAAGTTATATCGAGCTTTCCGAGACGCTGCTCCCGTACGTGGTCGAGATGGGTTACACGCACATCGAGCTATTGCCGATCGCGGAACATCCGTTTGAAGGTTCGTGGGGTTATCAGGTCACAAATTATTTCGCGCCGACTAGTCGTTACGGAAATCCGGACGAGCTCCGCCATTTCATCGATAAATGTCATCAGGCCGGAATCGCGGTGATCATGGATTGGGTGCCGGCGCATTTTCCGAAAGACGCGCACGCACTGGCCGAGTTTGACGGGACCGATCTCTACGAGCACATGGACCCGCGCCAGGGCGAACATCAGGATTGGGGCACGCTCATCTTCAATTTCGGCCGGAACGAAGTGCGCAATTTCCTGATCGCGAACGCGCTTTTCTGGTTGGACAAATATCACATCGATTACTCGCGCAAGGAAGGGCAGTGGATCCCGAACGTTTTCGGAGGCCGCGAGAATCTGGACGCGATTCATTTTCTGAAACGGTTCAACGAAGTTTGTTATGAACGATTTCCGGGAATCGTCACCATCGCGGAAGAATCAACCGCCTGGCCCGGCGTGACGCGACCGGCTTATCTCGGCGGACTCGGGTTCGGATTCAAATGGAACATGGGTTGGATGCACGACTTCCTCGAATACATGGCGCTCGATCCGATCTTCCGGCGATTTCATCACGGCAACATTACCTTTTCGCTGCTCTACGCGTTCACCGAACATTTCGTTTTGGTTTTGAGTCACGATGAAGTCGTTCATCTCAAAGGTTCGCTCATTGCGAAAATGCCGGGAGACGAATGGCAGAAGTTCGCCAATCTCCGCATGTTTTACGCGTGGATGTACGGGCAGCCCGGCAAAAAATTGTTGTTCATGGGTCAGGAATTCGGCCAATGGCACGAATGGAACCACGACACCGGTCTCGACTGGCAACTTCTCGATCTTCCAAAGCACGATGGGCTGCGCCGATTGGTTCAACATTTGAATTACATCTACAAAAACGAGCCCGCGCTTTGGCAGGAGGACGATTCCTACGACGGCTTCGAGTGGATCGATTTCCATGACGCCGACAACAGCGTTGTGTCGTTCGTTTGAACGCGACGCCGATTGTCCGTCACAATTATCGACTTGGCGTGCCGCTCCCGGGATTTTATCGCGAGGTCATCAACACCGACGCGGAAACGTACGGTGGGGGCAACGTTGGAAATCTGGGCGGCGTGCAAAGTGAAGGCGTGAATTGGATGGGCCGGGAGCAATCGATTCTGATCCAGCTGCCGCCCTTGGCGACGGTGGCGTTCAAGCTCGAGCAGGCGAAAGCGTAAGCCGCACGTCTTTCACGCGCCTTGTCACTTAAGCTGCGGGAAAACCTTGTCCGCAACAGTCGTGTGACAAAGATGTTACGAAATTATGAAAAGTATTGACTTTTCCCGCCAAATTTGCCCAAATCGTCAGACTCAACCCCATAACTTTTGGGAATTTAATCTGGAATCTAATGCTATGAAAAACGGGATCACTACTAGGGCCTCGAAAATTCTCCTCGCCACAATCGCGGCAACGACGTTTGCCAGCGCGACCTTTGCCGGAACCTTTAACTCGATCGTTCCGCGCGATCGCTGGGACAATATTCAACCTGTTCCGCCAACAACGGATTCGAACGGTTTGGATGTGGTCGATCCGGATGGGACTTGGATTTTCAACACGAACAGCACCGCAGCGCCTTGGAGCCTTTCCACGAACTGGGCGGGTGGAATCATCGCGGACGGTGGCGGCTTTGCTAATTTCAGCACGATTGATATCACAGGTGCTCGTAACCCCGATATCGACACCACGTCACGCACCGTTGGCAGGATCGACATTGGCGATACTAACAACACGCACAGCTACACAATTTCTGCCAGTGGTGGGGCGAGCTTGATTTTCGATAACACCGCGAACAGCGCCGACGCTCAATTGAATGAGACTGCGGGTAGCCATGGTGACACAATCTCTGCGCCAATTGTTTTAAATAGTACGCTGGATATAACCAATCCGACTGTGAATACGCTCACGCTGAGTGGCATCATCAGTGGCGTTGGCGGACTGAAACTAATGTCGGGCACATTGGCCCTCGGACAATCGGTCAACACATATGGCGGTGGCACAACCATT
>QHOZ01000106.1:0-10955 GCA_003219495.1 Verrucomicrobiota bacterium
CCGATGTCGATCCGCCGACCGACGAAGGATCTTGAAATTCTCGCTTCAAACGCTCCTGCAGCGCGGGCAATTGCTGTTGGCGTTTCGATTCGATCTCCTGGCGCAGTGAATGCTCGATCCGACGCCGCTCCTGCAAATAACGCTGCTCGAATTGCGCGCGCTTCTCCCCTTCCAAACGCAAACCGGTGTCGCGCAACGCGGGGTCCACTTCGCGCTGAACCTGCGCGCGATACACCTGCTCCCTCTGGCGCATGAGCGACCGCTCTTCGGGTCCCATTTGCATCCAACGTTCGGCGTTACGCCGGAACGTTTGTCGATCTTCCGGCGGCATCGCCATGTACCGATTGCGCAAATCAGGCGCGCGATGTTGCTGCGGTGGCGGCATTCGGCGCCCGTTACCGCCGGGTTGAGCGTTGGCGAAACCGGCGATAAAAAGCGAAACCGCGAGTGCCGCGGCAAGCTTTACAAAGTTTGTGTGTCGTCGTCCCACAGGTTGTTGTCGTCAGTAGTTATCAACTCGTCCAAATCGGCGACAACGTCATAATCTTGCGGATCGATTGCGGCAAGGACATCTGGAACATTATCTGCCCGATTCACCGGGGCCGGCCGATGCATCGTCAGCATTACAGCAACGATTGCGACCGCGAGACCCGTCGCCGGAATGAGCGCACGCGGACGGAGCAAACCGCGCAGCCATTCGAAACGTCCCTCGCCTTCGCGAAGTTTTCGAAGAATGTTGCGCGCGAAAAATGGAGAGACCTGAACGGGGCGTGCCCGGCCAAGGAGCTCCCATAATTGTTGGTCGTCTTCGCGTTTCATCCTCGCGAATTTAACAAGCTTTCATCGCGAAAGTTGCGCGGAGGTTCAGTCCGGCAATGTCTTACGCTTCAGGCGCTTCCAGGAAGCCTTCGAGTTGCCTGATCCGCGTCGGATGACGCATCTTCCGCAGCGCTTTCGCTTCGATCTGACGGATGCGCTCGCGCGTCACGCGGAACTGCCGGCCGACTTCTTCCAAAGTCCGGCTGTAACCATCCACCAAGCCGAAACGTTGCTCCAAGACCTGTCGTTCGCGCTCGGTCAACGTCTCGAGGACGTCTTTAATCTTCTCTTTCAGGAGCACGATCGCGGTCATGTCGCTCGGATTCTCCGCGCCCTTGTCTTCGATGAAATCGCCAAAGTTTGTTTCTTCGCTTTCGCCCACCGGCGCTTGAAGGGAGATCGGCTGCTGCGCCATCTTCAAGACCGCGCGCACACGATCAACCGGGAGCAAAATTTCCTCGGCCACTTCTTCGGGGGTAGGCTCGCGTCCATACTCCTGCACCAATTGCTTCTGGACGCGCATCAGTTTGTTGATCGTCTCAATCATGTGCACCGGAATGCGGATTGTGCGCGCTTGATCGGCAATCGAGCGCGTAATCGCCTGCCTGATCCACCAGGTAGCGTAAGTCGAGAATTTGTAACCGCGGCGGTACTCAAATTTCTCGACCGCTTTCATCAGACCCATGTTGCCTTCCTGAATCAGATCCAGAAATGACAAGCCGCGGTTCGTGTATTTCTTCGCAATCGAAATAACCAAACGCAGGTTCGCTTCCACCATTTCGGTTTTGGCGCGGAGCGCTTTGCGCAACCAGTTCTTCAGCGACTGGTATTGCTCCGAATATTCATCGAGCGAAAGCCAAAGCGATTTCTCCAGCTCTCGAGATTTGATGCCGTCCGGTGAGCTCGCGCTCGGGCCGCGCCCCTTTTTTCCACCCTCTGGGTGGACCGACACGAGAGTTTGATAATGCTCGTCCGCAAGATGGACGAACTCCTCGGTCACTTTTTGTTTGAAATAAAATTTCGGATATAGCCGTTGCAACGAGGCCCGGCAAGCTTTCCGTAATTCTCGGTAATGGTGTCGGCGAGATTCTCTACCTGCTTGCACAAGCGCGGCAGTATTTTCATGTAACGCTCGCGACTTTCGATCTTCTTATCCAGAATCACGCGGTCGAACCGTTCGCGGCCTTCCGTGAGTTTCTGCGCAAGATCGAGATGGGCGCGCGAAGTGAAGCCGAAGCGATTGATGTGCTTTTGCACCATGTTCTCCGCTTCCTCGATCCGTTTGGAGATTTCCACTTCCTGCTCGCGAGTCAGCAACGGGACCTGGCCCATCTGCTTCAAATACATGCGGACCGGATCATCCAGGATGTCGAGCTTCGGCTCGGGTTTCTCTTCTTCTTCCTCGTCGGGATCCTTTTTGATCTCTTTATGACGATCGACATCCGACGCTTCAATGACATCGATCTCGAGCCGGCGCAGCCTGGTGAGAATCGCATCCAGCTCGTTGGGATCATTGATCCCCTCCGGCAAAGCTTCGTTCAGATCGTCGAACGTGAGGTAACCCTGTTCTTTCGCGAGTTTAATCAGTTCGCGGAGGTGCACCTGGATTTCGGCCGCCGTATCCGCCTCGGATTTTGTTTTCAATAACGTGTCGGCGCTTGTCCGACGTGCGCGCACCAGGGAAGTGATCGCCTTTTGTTTGAAAGCGGCAATGCTCGAGCCGTTCTTCGATTCAACACGGGGGCGCTGAGCGCGTTTAAGTTTCGCGCGCTTCGCCGCGGACCGGCGAAAGCCTCTCCTCGCTTTCGAATTGCTGGCCAAGACTGTAGGTTAAGGTTTGCGGCCTTCGATTAGCGTTCCCATAGATCGACAGTCACCGGCCGGCCTCGGGAACAGACGAAAGCCGGGAAATCTGGAGGAGTTGTTCCCGCAGGTCAACAAGCAACGTGGCCTGGATCAGACCCTTCCACCACCCTTCCGCCACTTCCATTGCATTCGCGGGCATCCTCTGCATCAGCCAAGCAGAAACCAGACCTTCTTCTTCCGCGGTGAGTTGCACCATGAATGCGTTCAGAGAAGACGCATCGTCCGGGCGCAGGTCGCCGTCGAGGATCTTGATTAGCAACTCGGCCCCGGAAACCTGTTCCAACACTTCCCGCCAATTTTGTTCGAGGAGAAATTTACGCGCCGCTTCATCGCGCAACGCGAGCAGACACAGCACCGCAATGTCATGCCGTGGCGCGACAGTAATCGTGTCGTTCCGCCTTTGGCCTCCGCCCGTGGATGTCGATCTTGTTTTCGGAATCAGCTTTTCGAACTCCCGAGCCGGAACACCAAGCCGCGCGCTCACTTTGTTTGTCACTTCGCCGCGCATCAGCGGGTCGCGCACTGCGGAAACTGTTTCGGCCAACGTTCGCGCGACCTGCATCTTCGCGCCGAGCGAGCTTAGATCGACATTCGCCACTTCATGCTCGACCCAATAATCGAAAAAATCCCGCGCGCCAGAAACGCGCTGCTCAAACGCTTCCTTGCCTTCTTTTCGCACAAGCGAGTCGGGATCTTCGCCGCGCGGCATATCGACCACGCGCACGAGAAGCTCATTTTGAAGGAGTGAATCCAGCGAATGCGCGGCCGCCTTTTGGCCAGCCTGGTCCGCATCAAAACAAAGAACAACTTCTTCCACGAAGCGTTTTAGAATGCGCGCCTGCTGATCGGTAAAGGCAGTCCCTTGCGGCGCGACCACATTTTTGATCCCGGCTTCGAACAACGTGATCAAATCGAGCTGACCTTCACAAACGATCGCGCAGCTCGCTTCAATTAAAGCGCGCTTGCTTTTGTGCAGACCGAAAAGGACGCGGCCTTTTTGAAAGAGCGGCGTTTCCGGGGAATTTAAGTATTTCGCGACCTGTGCATCGGGATCAAGCGAGCGCCCGCTGAAGGCGATGACTTCGCCGACGTCGTTGCAAATCGGAAACATGATGCGCGCACGGAAACGATCGTAAACTTCATTGCCCGCGCGTTCTTCATCCCGCGGCTTGACCAATCCGCTTTGTAAAAGCTGCGCCCGCGAATAGCCGCGCTCCAGCGCCCATTTTAAAAATGTGTCCCAACTGTCCGCCGCAAAACCAAGCTGCCAATTCTTCGCAACGGATTTGTCGATGCCACGCTTTTTCAAATAATCGCGGGCAGGTTCGGCGAATTCTCGCTTCAGCAGGTTGTCATGAAACCACTCCGCGGCCTCCGCATGCAATTTCAGCAAAGTGCGCCGGGCTTCATGTTGTCGATCTTCGTCAGCGCTAGCACGCTCCTCGACAATTGGAATGCCCACCCGCGCCGCCAGTTTTCGAACCGCCGCCGGAAAATCGACATGCTCATATTCCATGACGAATCGAAAAGCACTTCCGCCCACACCGCAGCCGAAACAGTGAAAGGTCTGCCGGGATGAACTCACCGTGAACGACGGCGTTTTTTCCTGATGAAATGGGCAGAGCGCCTTGAAATTGGCGCCGGCGCGTTTCAGCGGAAAATAGGAGCCGATCACTTCGACGATGTCGTTTGCGGCTGCGATCTGTTCGATTGTCTCCGAAGGAATCACGTAGGCGTTTATTTTTCGCTCGTTTGCTCAGCGAAGCGATGTCAAAATTTAGCCAGCAGAGATTGCTTTCCAACCAATGAAGAAATTGTCGATCCTAATTTTGGCGGCACTGCTCGCGGGGCAAAGCATTCAGGCGCGCGAAGTCGTTCACAATGGCGACGTGGTGATTGTGCCGCTGCGCGGGGAAGTTTCGCCATCGCTGCTCATGTTTCTGCGCCGGGCGTTGAAAGTTGCCGAAAATAACAGCGCGAGCGCGATTGTTTTCGAAATGAACACCTACGGCGGACGGCTCGACAGCGCTGAGGAAATTTCGAGCGCGCTGAATCGCGCGACTATTCCGACCTACACATTCATTAATACCAATGCCGGATCGGCCGGCGCGCTGATCGCGCTCGCGACACAGCATATTTACATGTCGCAGGTGAGCGCAATCGGCGCGGCGGCTCCGATTTTGTCGACCGGTGAAGATCTTCCGCTCACGGCACGCGAGAAGACGATCTCCTACTGGTCGGCGCTGATTCGCGGCTCGGCGTTAAAGAACGGCCACAATCCGGACGTGGGCGAAGCGTTCATGAACAAAGAGAAGGAAGTGAAGATTGGCGACCGCGTCGTTCACGCGAAGGGGACGTTGCTGACTTTGAACGCGCAGGAAGCCACGGAGAAGTTTAATGGCAAACCCCTGCTGGCGGAAGGCATTGTGGATTCCGTTGTCGATCTAATGCAGAAAGCTGGTTTGAAAGGGAAAGCTGCTTCGCTCGGCCCGACTGGATTCGAGCAGCTCGCATTTTGGATCACCGCGCTCGCGCCGCTTTTGTTGCTCGGCGGAATTCTGGGCGCTTATCTCGAATTCAAGATTCCCGGAGCGACCATGCCGGGAATCATTTCGGCCATTTGTTTCGCGCTCTTCTTTCTCGGCCATTATCTCGCCGGGCTGGCTGGTTGGGAAGTCGTCGCGTTGTTCGTGCTCGGCGTCGTTTTGGTTATCATCGAAATTCTTTTCTTCGCGCATTCGACGATTGTGTTTGGCCTGGTCGGTTTATTTCTCATCCTGGCGTCGCTCCTTTGGGCGATGATCGATCGCTATCCCGGCGAAACTTTCTTCCCGACCGGCCGCATGCTGTTGATGCCGGCGTTGAATCTTCTCCTCGCCATTATCGGCGCAGTAATCGCGATTGCGCTCCTGGCCAAATATTTGCCCAAAACCAGCGTCTATCGCCGGTTCGCGCTGGAGACTTCGAGCGCTCCGTCGGCGATGCTTGCAACCGCACCGCACGAGTTGGGGACCGGCGTCGATCTTGCGCCCGGGGCTGAAGGCGTTTCGTTGTCGATGTTGCGGCCGAGCGGTAAGGCAAGCTTTCTGGGGCACACCGTCGATGTGATCACGGAGGGCGAATTCATTCCGCCAAACACTTCGGTAAAAGTCATTCAACGCAGTGGAATGCGCGTTGTGGTCAAAGCTGCGGGCTAAATCAGCCGCCGGCGACTACGCGAACTACCTCAATCTGGTCGCCTTCAGTCAACTTGGTTTGTGCCCATTCGCGTCGATGCAAGGCAACGCCGTTGTGCTCAATGAGAACTGCGCTCGGCGTCAATTCAAGCCGCCGCACGAGATCGTCGACCGTTTGCGCGCCACGCGAGTCCGCACTGTCGCCGTTGAGATTAATTCGCATTGCTCAAGATCGCCTGGTCCCAATCTTTCCAGACCGGTTCCAAGCCATGCTCGCGCAAAAGCTCGGCAATTTTTTCCGGAGATCGATCATCACTAATTTCGAATTGTCCGGTGGCGAGGCGATCTTCGCCTTCTTGAAATTCGGGCGGCACAATTCTACCACGCACGGTGCGATGCAAATGTTCAGCTCCGCGATGCGTATATCCGCCGGGTTCGGTATGGCTGCCCGCGCTCATCATTGTTACGCCGAGAGGAACGAGCGCATCACGGAGTGCCGGACGCTCGCGCGTGCTCAAGACAATCCCGACTTGTGGAAAAGCAATCCGAAGCGCGCAAACCAATTGCGCAAGCTCGCGGTCGGTGATCGAAAACAATGGTTTGAATCCGCCGGCCGCAGGTCGCAGCCGTGGAAGACTCACCGTGATTTGGGCCTGCCAGCATTCGCGTAACAAATATTCGACATGCGCCGCGAGCGCGACCGCTTCCTCCTGCCAACGCCACAAACCGAGCAGCGCGCCGATTCCAAGACGCCGAAATCCCGCAGCGTAGGCACGTTCAGGGGAATCGAGCCGGTAGTCGAAATCGCGTTTTGGTCCGGCCGTGTGCAGTTCTGCGTAGACGGAACGTTGATACGTCTCCTGGTACACGACGAGCCCTTCCGCGCCGGAGCGCACAATAGGAGCGTATTCGTCGCTCGTCATTGGACCCATCTCGATCGAGATCGACGAGAAGTAAGGGCCCAGCGCGCGAACGCATTCGACGAGGTAATCGCCGTTAACGAATTTCGGGTGCTCGCCCGCGACCAAAAGAATTTGGCGAAAGCCTAACGCATGCAGATGGCGCGCCTCGGCCACAACCTCATCCGGCTGCAGGGTGACCCGCAAAATCGGATTATCGCGCGAAAAACCGCAATAACGGCAGTTGTTGATGCATTCGTTGGACAAATAAAGCGGCGCAAAAAGCCGCATGGTGCGCCCAAAATATTTCAGGGTTAATTTTCGCGCCGATTGAGCCATCGCTTCCAGCTCGGAATCGGATTGTGGGGCAATGAGCTCCTCGAATCGGCAAACGGCGGCCGACTTACGCAAAGCTAGATTGTCCAATGTTGTGGCGAACGACATTTTCAAACTGTCGCGCGAGCGCGCAACGGTCGCAAATAGCCAGTGCCGGCTCGTTAGGATGTCGATCTTCCGCGTCGTAAACGCAAAACGCCGGAATGCACTGGGCATTCCGGCGTTTAAATTACGATTGTCTGACCTTAGTAAGAAAAGGTGACGCCGAAGCGGGCCATCCCGAAGTCTTGATTGTCGCTGCCATTACCGGGCCGCAGTTCAAGGGCCTGATTGATGGTGGTGGTCGAGGAAAGGGGAAGTCCGTCGAAGAGAAAGGTGTTCGAGCCCTGGCGTGTAACGAGATGAAGCTTGTCGTCGCGATTCTGACCGAAGACAAAGTTCCAGGTGAAGTCAGCCATCAAACCGATATGGCACGTGACACGGAATTCCAAACCCGCGCCAATCTGACCAAGGCCTCGGATGTGGTTGTTAGAAACCGGATCAACTGTCCAGAACTCGCGCTCGCTGATAACCGCATTAACTTGGGTGGTCGGAACGAGCGGATCGACGAGAACGCCGAACTCGTGCTTCTCGTTGAAAAACTTGTAGAGCGTAGAACCGCCGCCAATAAATCCGAGACCGCCGGTCACGTACGGCGCGAAACGGCCAAACGGATATCGTCCCGTGAAGGTTAACAGTCCACCGCCGGCGAAGTTCGTCTTCGCGGCGAGGCCGAGTCCTTCGATACCGACACCAAAGTATCGGCTCCAGAAATATTTAATATCCACACCACCGCCCCACACATCGTCGCGGCCAAACATTTCGTTCTTACTGACCTGACCAATATTTATGCGCTCGTTTTGATTGAAGATGGCCGGCTCAGCGGTAAAACCGGTGAAAATGTCGAGTGTGAACGGATCGTCGTCTGGAACGAATGGATCCTCGTCCGGCACGTCAAACTGGCCGTCATCGGCCGCGAAAGCGTAAGCGGCCCAGATACCGAGATCCCATTCATGCGCGCGATAGAAATCGCACACGGGCGGTGCCGGCTGCATTACTTCTTTTTCTTTGCCGGAATATTTTTCCGGACCGTCGGCATAAATTGCCGGCGCCACTACGAGGAGTGCGAACAATGCGCAAAAGGTTAAGGTCAGTTTTTTCATAACTTGGCTATGCGTTTAGGGTTTCTGCAGAAGTTCGTCAATAAAAAAATAATTAGTTTTTTAGAGGCTGTTTCAAGGCCACTTCCAGGCTGTTTTTCGCTGCACCCGTGCTTTTAACACGAAACCGACGCCCACCGTCAAGCACCGAATTGCAGCCCTTTTTTGGCCTAACTTTCGGGAGCCGTTTTAACAGGACGCCCAAGAGGGGTCAACCACCAAATAACGGCGCAATGGCGGGTCGATTTCGCCCGAGGAAATCTGCGATTCAGGCCAAGTCAGAGGCCGATATTCACGACTTCAATTCCGAACCGGTATTGGCGTCAGTTAGGATGAATTTCTCGTGGTGATAAGTGGGGTCGCCACGGAACGTCAACCGCCCCGCGTAGCGGCGTTCGAGTTCAATGAGCAGCTCCTCGTCTTCCTCTTTCAAACGCTTCAAGACATCGGGGTTCAGGATGACCCGGAAATCATGCACCGTGTCCTGATATTTCCGCATCACGGTATTCAACGCACGATGCAGTTCTACGCTTGTCGTCTCTGAGGTTTTCACCACACCGCGACCGCCGCAGTACGGGCAATTCTCGTAGATCGTGTCGCTCAAACTTTCCTGCGCGCGCTGCCGAGTCATCTCCATCAAGCCCAACTGCGAAATGGCCAGCACATGGGTCTTGGCTTTGTCGCGCCTCAAACGTTCCTTCATCAAATTGAAAACGGCCTGCTGATCCCGACGGCTCTTCATATCGATGAAATCCGCGATGATCAGACCGCCGATGTTTCGCAAACGCAATTGACGCGCGATTTCGTCCGCCGCTTCCAGATTGGTTTGCAAAATTGTTTTCTCAACATCGCGCCCGCCTTTGTTTCGGCCGGTGTTCACATCGATCGCCACGAGCGCTTCGGTCTCGTCGATGACGATGTATCCGCCGCACCGCAGCCAAACCTGCCGATGAAACGCATCGTCGATTTGCTTTTGAATCCCGAGCGCTTCAAAGACCGGCGTCGCGCCGTCATAAAACTTCAGACGGTTCCGTGTTCCTGATCGTCGCAAATGACTTCATCGATTTCTTCGGTCAGAAAATCTCGCACCGTTCGCTCGACCAAATCCGGTTCTTCAAAAACGCGATACGGCGCGGGCTTGTCTCGAATCAACTTTTCGACCTCTGCCCATTGATCGATCAGAAAGCGAAGATCGCGGACGAAATAACGGGCGCGCTGGCCTTCACCGACTGTGCGAATAATGACGCCGAGCCCATCCGGAATCTCGAGTTCGCGCAAAATTTTTCGAAGACGATTGCGCTCTTTCGGATCTTCAATCTTCCGCGAGATACCGCTCCGATCGCTGAACGGCATCAGGACGAGATAGCGTCCCGCGAAACTCAGATTCGTGGTAACGCGCGGACCTTTGGTTCCGATCGGGCCCTTCGTGACCTGCACGATGACTTCCGAGCCCACCGGATAAATGCTGGGAATATCGCGCGCGGTGATTTTCTTCCGGTGCTTCTTCGATGGCCGATCGACTTCTTCGATTCCGCTATCGAGCGCGGCGGGTAACGCATCCCAAAAGTGAAGGAAGGCATTTTTTTCCAGGCCGATGTCGACGAACATCGCCTTCAAACCCATCTCGATGTTTTTAACCCGGCCCTTGTAAACGCTGCCGACGATCGGCCGCGAGCCGCTGCGCTCAACGCTATATTCTTCGAGACGGCCATTCTCGAGCAACGCCACGCGTCGCTCGAGTTTTTCCACACTGACCACTAATTTGTTCCCGGTCCGGCGCGAGCCGATACCTAAAATTTTCTTTACTCTGTCCAACATAAATCTCCAAAGGTTGCGCGATCGCGAGCGGAAGCACGTTCAAGGAATGGTTCATTGCTCGTTGGATCGACATGTGATTGTTAAAAGCGACGGCGAACCGGTGCAGGCGTCGGCTGAGGCGCCTGATGTTTTCCACCACCAAACAGTCGCTCGAAAAAGTTGAGTGGCCGCGGAGTCGCCGCCGGAACCGCTTTTGCCACCCGAGGCCGTTTGGAAATCTGACCTTGTGCGTCGGGTTCCTGTTCGACATCTGGCGCAGCGTTATCGCTCGCCATTTGCACATCGGCGGTGCTTTGACTGGAATCAGCTCCTTCTTCGTCCTCGCCGCCGACATTACTTCCAGTATAGCTCACTGATTTGACCAATTGTAGCGGATTGGGGTGATGGGCCGGCGCGGTCCAGGCCACTTGCATATCGAACTTTCCACTCTCCTGCGCAACGATGCGTTCTAAAATGCGCGTTGCAATCGGTCCCGAGACCTCGCCGCCGTGTCCAGAAGCACCCTGCACCATCACTGCGACGACATATTTCGGATGGTCATACGGCGCGAAACATACAAACCACGCCACGTTTTCTTCGTGACCACGCTCCGTGGCCTGCGCGGTGCCAGTCTTTCCAGCGACTACGACATCTTTCAAACGTGCTCTGCCGCCAGTTCCGCCGTCTTCGTTCACTACTTTCCACAAACCCTTCCGTACCCGCTCGATTTGCTCGGGAGTGCATTCGCGCCGCAAATCGGAGCGCATCCGAGGGGTTTGGGAGGCCACTGGTTTGCCGTGCTCATCAAGCTTCGGCGAGCCGTCCTGATTCAAGACTTTGTCTACCAGTCGCGCATAGTAGCA
>QHOZ01000106.1:11120-21074 GCA_003219495.1 Verrucomicrobiota bacterium
TCCATCGACTGAATGCCACCGGCATTTCCGTACTGATAAAAGAACGAATCGCAGGAAACCTTGAGTGCGTCCTCCAGCCCGATCGTTCCATGGGTATAATGCTTTGACGCTACCCAACATTGAAAAAAGTGATCGCCGTAGCTCACGCCGCCGCCGCAGCTGTATTTATTATTGTTCAACCCTTTTCGCAGACCAGCCAGCGCCGTGATCAATTTGAACGTCGATCCTGGCGGCAACGCGCTGACCGCGCGATCGACCAGCGGATCGGCTTCGTCTTTCCGCAGGGCTTCCCAATCTTTCTTTTTAATGCTCGGGATAAATGTGTTCGGATCGAACGAAGGCACGGAGGCCATCGCTAAAATATCGCCGTTGTTAGGATCGACAACGACCGCCCCGGCGCGGCTCACTGCGCGCAAAGCTTCATCCGTAATCGATTGAATGCGCGCATCGATCGTCAAAAAAACATTGGCGCCTTGTCTCGGCGGATCTTCCTTCAGCACGCCGTCAATCGCTCCTTTTGCGTTACGGCGCAGATAACGCACACCGGGTTCACCGCGAAGGTATTCGTCCATCCATTTCTCGATGTTCGATTTTCCGTCAACGTCACCCTGATAAAACGTAAACTTCCTTGCTTCTTCCTTGTTCGTGTCGTCCGGCGCGCCGACGTAACCGAGGATGTGCGCGGCCAGCGCGCCATATAAATACGAACGGACCGGCTTAATCGCGATATCCACTCCGGGCAATCCGACATCGTGCTCGGAAAACTTCGCCATCGTCGGAAAATCAATGTCCTTGATGTAGGAATACGGAACTTCGGTGTCGTTGCGGAAGTGGCGCTCAAGATTTTTGGAATTGTAGTCGCGCGCAAGATCGAGATCCTCAAGACGCGGCACGACGCCGTTGTTCACGATCCTGACGATGTCGGGTTCCTTCACGTCTTTCGGCATCCCGCTGATGATCGCGCGATGTTCGGCCAGCGGCGGCGGACCAAAGCGCTCGCGATAGCCCTTCACCATTTCCGGTAAATAAAAATCCACTTCGTAGCTCGCGCGGTTCTGCACCAAGGTGAGGCCGTTGCGATCTTTGATTTCACCGCGCACGGATGGAATTCGCACCGTCGCTTGTGAGCTGCCACGAATCTGCGAGGTCCACTCCGCGCCATGCGCAACCTGGATCCACCACAGGCGCGCACCGAGCGCGGCCATGCCGAGCAACATCAAGAGACCGACAAACTGAATTCGCAGAAGCGGGGTAAGACGCCGTCGATTCATTCAAAACTCCTTTCGGACAAATATGGAAAGCGGGTCACGCGCGCGACCCAGTTGAGCATCCAGAAAATGACGGGCGCCATCAGCATCGCCATCAAACCCGGGCCGCCGATTTGCCACCAAACTTCTTTCGTGAAGAAAAACGTTCCGCGCCGGAAAGTGATCATCAGATATTGCGCCAAAATGATTGCCGAGGTGCACATACCAGTCAGCAGGCAGTGAACTTCCCACCGGCCGCGAATAAAGAGAGGCCTAAGGCCATGCATAATTCCCGCCATCACAGCGTAGAGGAGTATCGACCAGCCGAGCGAGATTTCAACTTTGGCGCCAATCACCTGCACGGTGAGCGCGTCGAGTAAGATTCCGGCGAACAGCGCCAGTCCCAGCATCAGCGGAAACGGCAACGCCATCGCGCCGTAAAAAACCAGCACCGGCGTGATGTAGATGTGCGCGTGATACATCCAATCCAGCGGCGGAATAAAAAATTCCGCGATTTGCGCGACCAAAACGAAAACAAGCAACACGATGAAGAAAATCATTTCCGTCCCGTGACAACGAACACGTCCTCGAGGTGTGAAAGATCGACCGCCGGCGCGATTTTCGCCTGTCCGTCCAATTCCCGAACTTTGAAACTTTTCACCGTTCCAAGAAGCAGCCCGGAAGGAAAAACTCCGCCCACTCCCGACGTGTACGCTTTTTGTCCCGGTTGAAGGTTGGCTTGTTTCGTCAAAAAATTCAGATCGAGCAACGGGGCGAGTCCGCCACTGACGCGTTCACCCGCGATGATACCCTGCTCGCGCGTGCCCTCCACCGACGCGGCCACTTTGCAATTTTCATCCGTCACCAGCAATACAACCGAAATGCTGTTGCTCACCGTCGTCGTTTTCCCAACCAGACCTTCATCCGTCACGACCGGCATGTCCGGCTCGATGCGATCGTCTTTGCCGCGATTGATTGTCACCGTGTGCCACCAGGTCGACGCATCACGCGTCACGATTTCTGCCGGAATGAGTTTGAACACCGACCGCTCCCGATAATTCAGCGCGTGCCGCAATCGATTCACTTCGTGCTCGACGTCGCGCAGCGCGGAATTCGTCGCGCGCAGCTGGCTATTATCGGTGCGCAGCCCGGCGTTCTCTTTTTCCAAATCTTCCAACGACTTCAATCCGGTGCGAACCGAGGTGATTTGTTTTTCCAAACCGGAGCCGGTTTTGAAAAACGGCGAGAGCATTTGATAGATGCTCGATTGAAACTTGCGCGTTGTGTCCGCTCCGAAGCTGAGAAAGTAACCGAGGATCGCTCCGAAAATCAGCAGCGCGATGATGCTCGTGCGGCTCATGCCATTGCCGATTTCAGATTGATGATTGCAAATTGAAAGAGTCGCTGCCGACAATCTGCAATTTTAAATCTACAATTTGAAATTGTCTTAGCGCCACTGGCGATCTGCTGCCGCCACTTGACGCAAAAATTTAAGTTCATTCAGACATTTGCCCGTGCCTTCGGCCACGGCGCTCAGCGGATCTTCCGCAACATGGACAGGCAAACCAGTCTCCTCGCTCAAAAGTTTATCGAACCCGCGCAAAAGCGCGCCGCCACCTGCCAAAACCAATCCACGGTCCACCAAATCGGCTGAAAGTTCCGGCGGACAACGCTCCAATGTAATTCTCACCGAATCGACAATCGTCGAGATCGGTTCGAGCAACGCTTCGCGCACTTCCTGTGAAGTAATCATCAACGTCTTCGGCAATCCCGCGACCAGATCGCGCCCTTTGACTTCCACGCTCGTTTCCTTCTCGCTCGGATACGCGCTGCCGATCTTGATTTTAATTTCTTCCGCGGTGCGCTCACCGACCATCAAATTGTAAGCGCGCTTCATGTATTGCACGATGGCTTCGTCGAGTTCATCGCCCGCGACGCGCACGCTTCGGCTGAAAACAATTCCCGACAGCGAGATCAGCGCGACCTCGGTCGTCCCGCCGCCGATGTCGATGATCATGTTGCCCGCAGGATCTTGCACCGGCAATCCGACGCCGATCGCCGCCGCCATCGGCTCTTCAATCAAATAAACTTCACGCGCGCCGGCGTGCGTCGCCGATTCGCGCACCGCGCGCTTCTCGACTTCGGTAATTCCCGACGGGACCGCGATCACAACACGCGGCCGCGCTTTTACGCGACGATTGTGAACTTTGGTAATGAAGTGACGCAGCATCGCTTCGGTCACTTCGAAGTCCGCGATGACGCCGTCTTTCAATGGTCGCACCGCGACAATGTTGGAAGGCGTGCGGCCGAGCATGCGCTTCGCTTCGTCGCCGCCCGCGAGCACTTTGTTCGTGCCGGCCTGCACGGCCACAACCGACGGTTCGCGTAAGACGATGCCTTGATCTTTTACGTAAACGAGCGTGTTCGCCGTTCCGAGATCAATGCCGATGTCGTTGGAGAGAAATCCGAAAAGTCCGTTGAACATGGAATTTAATTTTTCAGCCCGCTCGGAAACGCAGATCTTCGCAGCAACCTTTGCGCCCTCGGAGCGCGGTTCTCACCGGCTGAAACGCCGTAACGTGCAACGGCGGCTCGCGTCGTCAAGCTCTTAATATATATAGAGGGCATGCCCAACGCCCTGGTCGCGCCTTCTATCCTGGCCGCCGACTTTTCCCGCCTCGGCGAAGAGATTCGCAAAGTCGAAGCCGCCGGCGCCGACTGGATCCATTGCGACATCATGGACGGCCATTTCGTCGACAATATTTCCTTCGGGCCGGCAATTGTCGGATTCGTTCGCAAACAAACCGAGTTGCCGCTCGATGTGCATTTGATGATCGAGCATGCCGACCATTACATCCCGCGATTTGCCGATGCCGGCGCAAACTCGATCACGGTTCACGTCGAGCCGGAAGCGAAACACGATGTTGGAAAAACTTTACAGCAAATCCGCGATTCAAAGTGTCGCGTCGGATTGACTTTGAACCCGGAGACCAATTTCGAATTAGTCGAACCGTTTCTGGACAAGATCGACATGTTGCTCGTCATGACGGTGCATCCCGGATTTGGCGGCCAAAAATTTCGCGCCGATCAAATGGAAAAACTGAAACGCGCGAAATCGTTAAACGGCAAGATCGACATCCAAGTCGACGGCGGCATCAACACCGAGACTGCGCGCGTGTCGATCGAAAATGGCGCAAATGTTCTCGTCGCCGGCACGTCGATTTTCAAAACGAACGAATACGCGAAAGCGATCCGCGACCTCCGCGGCGCCGGCGGTTAATTTTTAAACGTCGCGACCCATCGCGAGCGCGCCTTCCAAATCTTCCCAGCCGCAGCGCTTCCAAAATTCCCGGCCGCGCGTGTTGTCGTCGGCCACGAGAAGATTGACGCGCTCGAGCCCAGCGCGCTTCAGTCCGGCGAGACATTCCTCGATCATGCGCCGGCCAACACCGCTGCCATGATATTCGGGATCAACCGCGAGATGATAAATGTAACCGCGACGGCCGTCGTGACCGCACAACACCGCGCCGATGGTTCGCGATTCGACGGTCGCAATTCGACTCAAGGCGGGATTCCGTTCCAGGAAGCGGCCAATCGTCTCGCGGTCGTCTCCTTCGGCAACGTCGAGTCCTTCGACTTTTTTCCAGAGCTCAAGCGCCGTGTCGTAATCGCCGATCTCAAACTCGCGCGTCACGATCTCGATGTTGCCGCTCATCGATCCGAGTGTAGCACGCGCCGACACGGGCAAGTCATTCCGAAAAAACCGGAAATTAATCTGCACGGCGGCGGGCGATTTTTCGCCGCGATCCCGCAGTTACTTCGAAGACTTCTTCTTTTTCGACGCGAGTCGTTCTGTTTTTCTGCGGCGCGCTGCGCGCTTCCGCATGTTATCTCTTCCGCGATTGTGGCCCATAAATAGATGTCCGTAGTCAGTATTGACCAGGCTCAGCGAACTCGCAAAGACCTTGGTGGAAAAACAAGAATGCGCAATGACTCATCGATGTCGATCTTCGGCGACCGTTCACCGCGAATATCCAAGACCGACTCGGCTCGTTCTGAATCTTGCTCTCCGGATTCTGCAATCTGTTCCGTCGGTCCTGCCGCGGGCGCTTCCGGCTCCGGTTCTTGCGCTGCAGTCGCACTGTGTTGCTCAATGAGCGCGAGTTGCTGCGCATTCATGCGCGATCTCGCAGGTCCCGGCGTCCACGGCGTTACGCGCGCGCCGTCGGCGAAGATCGCGTGATGCGTTTTCTTTTTCGAATGAACGTTAACTGGACCGCTAAATTTTCCGCGCGTCATGTTTCCCCAATAGCGCGCGAACAACTGCGGTTTCTTTATGCCAGCTTCTTTGCTGTACCAGACGAGCGTCCCAAATCCTTGCGCGAAACCATCGCGATCCCGCCGCCCTGACCAGGTCGCTTCATCGTCGGGTTTGGGAGCATTATTCCAGACGAGCGTCTTTCCGTCGCGCGTCGGCTGATATTCGCCGGTCGCGCTCGCAAGATCGACAACCGCGACCATTGAACTCATCAACACCAGCAACACTAATCTCCAGCCCACCTCGGGCGGAATATGCCTCAACAAGTCATTGGCTCAATGGCTCAAATTTTTTCCGCGCGACCCGTCCATCTTCATGGGCTTTCCCGATTCAGCCTTTCGGAGGGAATGCCGAGATGCGGATCCTAGTCGTGGAAGATCATTCGGACACCCGAACTGTCCTCTCCGGATTGCTCACGCGCTGGGGTTACATTGTTTCGTCCGCGGAGACTTTGAAACAAGGCTTGGCACTGCTCGATAGCGAACCGCCTCCTGACGTCGTTCTAAGCGATATCGCATTACCCGACGGCACCGGTTACGCGCTCGTCAGCGAAGCGCGTCGCAAAGGCAAGCGCGTTTTGGCCATCGCCCTTTCCGGCTATGCGTATCCGAGCGACGTGCGAATCGCGAAACTCACCGGCTTTGATCATCATCTTTCAAAACCGTGCGATTGCGGTTATCTCCGTTCCATTCTGGAACAGCGCGCGCGTTGGGACGGACAATCGGTGGGCAAAGATTGAGCGTCACACTTTGATTTCAGGAAACCCAGCCTGCTTCAATTGCTGATTGAGCGCGGGAAGATCGACATCGAGGAGTTTTTTCCACAAATCGAGCATCGGAGCGACTTTCGTCTGCAGATCGGCCACCGCGGTTTTGATCTGCGCGGTCGGCGCAACATCTGCGCCTTGCAGGTCATCGAATAAGCTCGCAGTCGATTGCAAGACAAACAGCGACGGCGGCGCGCCCTGTCGCGGATGCGGCGGGCCGAACTTCATCAGCGTTTGAGCGAACGCTTCAAGTTGTTGCGTGACGTCCGGACGTTCCGCCGCCCGCCCTTTGAGCTGCGTCAGCTGATCCGCGATGTCATCAAACTTCTTGCCAATCGGCGCGAGCTGTATTCGCAACTGATACAACTTCCACGAGAGATCGAATTGTTCCTGAAGATCCGCCGCGGACGCTTTCACGCGCGGATCTATTTTTACCGTGAGCGGTTGCGTGAAACTCTGATCGTCCACCGTCAGCGTGACCGTGTAATTTCCCGGCGCCACCCAAGGCGAGGTCGCGGTCGGCGCGGTGTTCCGGTAAATGGCGGCGATCGGATATTCCGGCTCTACCTCCGGAACCGGCGCGTGATGCAGATCCCAAACAAAGCGATGCATGCCGGCTTTCGTCGAAACGGATTGCGCCGGACGGATCCAGTACTCCGGGATGCGCAACTTCTTCGGATCGTATTTCTCCGGAACATCGTCGCCGCGCCATCCGGCGGATTTTCGCCGGCCGGTTCGTCAGGCGGTAACGGCGTGTCTGAATTCAAATTGAAACGAACGCGCAACGCGGTTTGCGGTTTGAACAAGACACTCTCGATCTTAGCGCGATCGAGCTGACGCAAGGGCGTGATGTTGTCGAGAATCCAGAACCCGCGGCCGTGCGTACCAATCGCGAGATCGTCGTCCTTAATAATAATGTCGCGCACCGAAGTCGCCGGCAGATTCAAGCGGAGCGATTCCCAATTCGCGCCGTCGTCGAAGGAAACGTAAACGCCACGTTCCGCCGCCGCGAAAAGCAAACCCTTGCGCACTGGATCTTCGCGGACCGCGTTCACGGTTTGGCCCGCCGGAATTCCGTTGACGATCTCCGTCCAGGTTTTTCCGCTGTCGCGCGTTTTGAAAATGTGCGGCCGCACATCGTCGAGGCGCAATGTGTTCACGGCCGCGTAAGCCGTGCTCGCATCGAAATGTCCGGCATCGATCAGCGAAATCTTTTGCCACGGGGAAATGTTCGACGGCGTCACGTTGTTCCAGGTTTTTCCGCCGTCGCTGGTGAGATGAATCAACCCGTCATCCGTTCCCGCCCAAATCCGGTTCGCCTCGAGCGGCGATGGCGCGACCGTGTAAATCACGCCGCGCCGGTGCGCCTGTTTCGTTGCGTCTTCCTGATATTTTCCAACGCATGCAGGCAGCTCATATTTCTCGCGTGACAAATCGGGCGAAATCTTTTCCCAGTGATCGCCCCGGTCCGGCGTCGCCCAAAGCGTGTTGCCGGCGAAAAACAACAAATGCGGATCGAGCGGCGAATAAATCACCGGCTCGGTTCGCAACATTCGAAAATCTTCCGTTTGCACCGGCACCGGCAGAATGTTTTGGCCCTGACCAGTCCGGCGATCGAACCGCGTCAATTTTCCGCCGACGATAATTTCGGGATCGAGCGGGTCGGCAACGACGTAACCGTATTCCTCAGCCGCGACCGGTTGCCAATCGCGAAACGTGATCTCGCCCGCATCGCCACGGCTCTTGATTCCAACTGAGCCACTTTCCTGTTGCCCGCTGTAAAGTCGATACGGAAACGAATTGTCGGCGCTGACGTGATACAACTGCGCGGTCGATTGGTTGTACCACGAGCTCCAACTCTTGCCGCCGTTCGCGGTGACGAGCGCGCCCTGGTCGGAGCCGAGGAAAATGATGTCGGGATTGTTCGGATTGATCCAAACGTTTTGATAATCGTCACCGCCGGGCGCTCCGCGCCAACCTTCCCAATTTTTTCCGCCGTCGGTCGATTTCCAACAAACGACGCTCGCTGAATAAACAATCTGCGGATTTTTCGGATCGAACCGCACGACCGGTAGATCACCGCCGCCAATTCCGAGTCCGGGCCGCGGATCGTCCGTTGGTCCAGCCCAACTTTCTCCGCCATCATCCGAGCGATAAAGTTTCGCGATCGTTTTTGTCCGGACCGCCGCGAACAACGTTGTCGGGTTGCTCGGGGCGATTGCGATGTTCGCCTGCACGATTCCCGGCGGCAGACCTTTCGTCAGCTGCTTCCACGTCTTTCCGCCGTCAGTCGATTTGAAAACTCCGCCGCCCTCGCCGTTGAAAACGCCATTCTCCCAGGGCGCTTCGCGCGATTCCCACAGCGCCGCATAAACGATGCTCGGATTACTCGGATCGATCTGAACGTCGCTCGCGCCGACGTTTTCGTCTCGATGCAAAACATTTTCGAAAGTTTTCCCGCCATCAAGCGATCGATAAACGCCGCGCTCTGCGTTTGGTCCGTAAGGATGACCGCCCACCGCGACAAACAAGCGCTCCGGATTTTTTGGATCGACCGCCAACTGCGCGATTTGCTGGCCGTCGCGCAATCCGAGATGCGTCCACGTTTTGCCGGCGTCGGCCGATTTGTAAACGCCATCGCCAACGGAAAGATCAGGCCGATGCAATCCTTCGCCGCTGCCGACATAAATGATGTCCGGATTTGAAATCGAAACTGCGAGCGCGCCCACCGACGCGGTTGGTTGATCGTCAAAGATCGGCTGCCAGGTGCGGCCGTAGTCCGTCGATTTGAAAACGCCGCCGTTGCACGGCGCCATGTAAAAAATGTTCGGCTGCGATGGCACGCCACAGATCGCGCGTGTCCGGCCGCCGCGATACGGCCCGACATTCCGCCAATGTAACATTGAGTCGAGATCGGACGCGCGCGCCTCGGCAATTCCCAAAACGATCGTGAAAAAGGCTACGATCAAACTTCGAAACAAACGCATACGGCCATTTTCTTCCGCGATTCCGAAACGCGCAATGCGGCAATGCAGTCGGCGGTTTCTGCTTTCCCCGTTTCAGTTTTCTCTTCTTCTCAACCTCTCAACGCCTCAGCTTCTTCCAAATGCTTTCAGCCATTATTTTCGATCTCGACGGCGTGCTGGCTGATTCCGAGCCGTGGTGGAACCAAATTGACGCGCAGCTCCTCGCCGAGCACGGCGCGAATTACCGCGGCGAATATCACCGCGAAGTCCTCGGTGTCAGCTACCCGATCGCCGTGGAGTTTTACAAAAAAGCGTTCGGGATCGATGCGTCCACGAACGAAATGATGAAACGTCGTGGCGAGATCGCGGCGGAGTTCTTCGCGAGCCGCGTCGGTTTGTTTCCGCGCACGAACGAAGTCCTGGCGCAATTGCGTGAGTTGAATTCAAGACTAGCGGTAGCAACCAGCTCGGTCGCCGCTTCCGCGCGTCCGTTTTTAGATCGACATCAGCTCACAAAATTTTTCGAAATCGTCGTTACCGGCGATGAAGTCGAGCATGGCAAACCCGCCCCGGACATCTATCTCGCGGTTGCGGCAAAACTTCGTGTGCAGCCCGAGAGTTGTCTCGTGATCGAAGATTCGTTGTCCGGGATTGCAG
>QHOZ01000107.1:0-530 GCA_003219495.1 Verrucomicrobiota bacterium
CTCGCGAACGACCGCTTCAGCCACAAATTCCTCCGGATGAAGATCGACATTGAGATGAAAATCGCGGACCCGTTGGGCCGTGGCCGGCCCGATCGCCGCGATCTTCACCCCGCCGATTTCGCGCGCGTCATCGTAGAGCTTGAAAAACATTTCGAAAAACGCGTCGACGCCGTTCGGGCTGGTGAAGATCAGCCAATCGTAACTGTGCGCGTCTTGCACAAGCTCGCCGAACTCACGCAGCTCGGTGGGCGGCTCAATGCGAATCGTCGGTAACTCGAGAACGTCCGCGCCAAGCGAGCGCAGTTGATTACTCAATGCGCCGGCCTGTTTCCGAGTGCGCGTAACCACGATCCGTTTCCCAGAGAGCGGTCGATCATCGTGCCATTTCAATTCCTTCCTCAAATCGACAACGTTCCCGAAGATCGCGACCGCCGGCGCTTCGAACTGCGCTTCCACCGCGCGTCGCGCGATGTTTTCCAAAGTGCCGATCAGTGTCTGCTGTTTTCCAGTTGTCGCGCAACGCACCAGCG
>QHOZ01000107.1:609-7944 GCA_003219495.1 Verrucomicrobiota bacterium
AGCGCGGCATAGTCTATCGCCGGCTTCTCCTTCGATGGATCTTCGTGGCCGGTAAAAAACGTTACGTGCGAATTGTCCGCGCGATGCGTCACCGGAATTCCAGCGTAAGCCGGGCCCGCAATTGCCGATGTGATTCCAGGAATAATTTCGAAGCCGATCCCTGCTGCGGCGATAGCCCTGGCTTCTTCCGCGCCGCGGCCGAAGACAAATGGATCGCCGCCCTTGAGGCGTACGACTTGTTTACTCTCGCGAGCTTTATCTATCAGCAACTTGTTGATTTCGTCCTGCTTCAACGCGTGTTCGCCCGCTTTTTTTCCGGCATAAATAATTTCCGCGTCGTCACGCGCCCAACCGAGCGTCTCCGGATTTGCGAGATGATCGTAAACGATTACGTCCGCGCGTTCGATGCACTCCTTGGCGCGCAACGTCACGAGACCTAAATCACCCGGCCCCGCTCCGACCAGATAAACTTTTCCGGCGCTCTTGCTTTTGCTCATGCCCGGATTTTCTCGAACAATTCCGCCGCTAATTTCTCGGCGTCTTCGCTCGCTCCGCCAACCATTCCTTCGCGCGGAGTCGTCGCGCCAAGATCAAAAATTTGCGCGCGAAGACTCATGCTCGTTCCGTCAATGTCCGCAAGAACGCCGACCGGCTGATTGCAGTCGGCGTGCAGCAATCGCAAGAACTCGCGCTCGGCACGCAAACCCAAGCGCGTGTCGAAGTGATTGATCGCGGCAACGATCTCGCGCAGTTGTTCGTCGTTGGACCGAATTTGAATGGCGATAATCCCCTGCCCGCCCGCCGGCACAAAAATCTCGCGCGGCAAAATGGCGGTGAAGAATTCTTTCTCTTCGAATTGGACGCGCAACTCGTTCACTCTCAATCCAAGGCGCTCCAATCCAGCCTGCGCCAGAACAATTCCGTGCCACCGATCGGTCGCGAGCTTGCGCAAACGCGTAGGCACGTTGCCGCGAAGATCGACAATCTCCAGGTCGGGCCGCTTCCAGCGCAATTGATGCTGGCGCCGCACGCTTCCGGTCGCGACAACTCCGTTGCCCGGCAACGAATCTAGATCGCATGCCGTCGTCGCCACCAGCACGTCGTCGACCGGGTCGCGCGGCAAAACGGCTGCGATCTCGGTATTCGGCGCGAGCGAACTCGGTAAATCTTTCGCGCTATGAATGGCGAGATCGATTTCCCCGCTCACCAGCTCGCGTTCGATCGCGCCCGTGAAGAGTCCTTTGCGGCCCGCGCGAATATCGGTAATCGCCGTCTTCTCATCATCACCGCGCGTAGTAATGATTTTGATTTCGAATTTCAAATCGCCCCAGCGTTTTTGCAACGCGTCGACCACGAGTCCCGTTTGTCGCAGCGCGAGCTCGCTCCCGCGAGTGCCGAGCACAATCTTGATGCGGCGTGGTCGATTCATCGCTGCATCTTCTGTAGCGGCGGCTGTCCTCAGCCGCAAGCAACACGCCTTACGATTCCGAAGCGCGCAGCGAACTGTCGGCCACCGCTGGATGTTCCGCCGAAGCCGAGCGATTCAAACCCTGCGCGAGCGATTCGTTAAATTCGGTCACGTGTTTGGAAATGATTTCTTCGGCGGCGGCAAATTGCGCCCGGCGCGTGGCCAATGATTGATCCGCGATGCTTCGCAACGAATCGATGTCGTAAAGATAAACGCCTTCGAGCGCGTTCACATCCGGCGCGACATCGCGAGGCACCGCAATGTCGATGATAAAAAGCGGCCGATCGATGCGATCCCGAACGACCGGCGCGAGCTTTTCCTGCGAAATCAACGGCAGCTCCGACGATGTCGATGTCAGCAGAATGTCGATCTCAGCGCATTGTCGTGGCCATTCGTCAAAAGGAACCGCGCGCCCGCCGATTGCGCCGGCGAGCGATTGCGCGCGCTCGGGCGAACGATTGCTCACGCGCAAATCGGAAACGCCGCGCGATACCAGCGCGCGCACCGTGCGCTCGCTTGTTTCTCCCGCGCCGATCACGAGCACTTTGCAATTATTGAGTTCGCCAAAAATTTTCTGGGCAAGATCGACAGCCACCGAGCCTACCGAAACCGCGCCGCGAGTGATCTCCGTATGCGTGCGCACGTGCTTGGCCACGCGAAAGGCGCGTTGGAAGAGGCGGTGCAAATATCGTCCCGCCGCGCCGGCGATTCGCGCCGCCTCATAAGCTTTCTTCGCTTGCCCGAGAATTTCCGTTTCGCCCACAACCATCGAGTCCAAGCCCGATGCGACGCGAAACAAATGCCGCACACAATCTACGTTTTCGTAGCGATAAAATGTGTCGAGCCGATCGTCGACTTCGATCGCATTCGCGCGGGCTAGACAACGCGCGATCTGGGTTGTCGGAATAAACTGCTCGGCGGCGGCGTAGACTTCGACGCGATTGCATGTGCTGAGCAGCAGCGCTTCGTTGCAGCCGCAATCCCGCAGCACGCGATCGATCTCGGCGTGCCCGGCGAAATTTTCGCGCGTTTCTACGTCCGCGTTGTGATGACTGAGACCGACGCAAAACAAGTTCATGGCGTGTGCGTCGACGTTGTGAAAGTAATTCCCCACAAGAGCGTCAGGGCCGCGCTGAAGCCGATGATGCAAAGCGCGGCGACGCGTTTTGGTGCAAACCAGCGGAGATATCGGCCTTGCAGAATCAAACCGTAAAGAATCCAAACCGCGGTCGCGCAGGTGATCTGGATCCACGGCAATGGTTCACCGACGAAGAATCCGCTGATTAAGCCGAGCGTATAGAGCGCAAATCCCCACCAGAGAAGTCGCGTGATCGCGGCGAACAAATCGCTCAGCGGCGGCAATCGATAAAAAATGGAATGGAGCTCGCGCGTTTTGAGTTGTCGCTCCTGATTCAAATACATCACGCCCGCGATGCACGCCAACGCGAACGCGCCGTAAGCGACGAGTGAAATCGAAGCGTGAAATTCCAACCACGAGTTCGCCGGCGCGCGCTGCGTGTGCGGATGATCGATCGGCGCGACGAGCGCGAAGATTTGCAGCAGCACGACCAGCGGCGCGGTGAACGCACCCATAAGCGACAAGCGGTATGCCGGACCGACCAGGACGTAGAAAAGCGCGACCGCCCAGGCCACGAAAATGACGACCTCGAACAAATTCGTGATCGGGCAACGCCCAATTGCGTGACCGCGGACCGACAAGAACGCGGTTTGGAAAATAAAACCCGCGCCGACGGCAAAGAAATTGAAACGCAACGGCCGGAAAAGACCGTCGCGCATTTCCAGGGCCGTGTGCGCGATTGCCAACAGAAAACAAACCGTCGAGGCGATGAGAAGATATCGATCCACCGGGAGCATCTATTCTAGAGACCGGCTTCGCCTTGGCAATGCCGCGCTTCCTTACTCGGAAGCCGGTGCGACCGAAGCGCTCCACGGCCCCAGCCGCACCGGCGGACTTATCCGATTTGAGGGGTAGACCGGTTCGCGAACGAACTCCCCTCATTATCCAATACGACTTTTTTCGACCGAAGTTCCCACTCAGACGCAATTTTTTTGAAAATAATTGCCAACCGGCGGCGTTGACCGGGCTCGCATGCCCGCTAGCATCCGCCTTGTGGATTCCAGTATCGTTCAAAAATTGCGCGCCGGCGTGCGCGATGTTCCCGATTTTCCAAAAAAAGGGATCATCTTCAAAGACATCACGCCCATCCTGAGCGATCACAAACTTTTCCGCGCATCCATTGACCTCTTTCTCGAACGCTGCCGCGGAAAGAGGATCGACAAGGTCGTCGGAATCGACGCGCGCGGATTTCTTTTCGGATCGACCGTCGCTTATGAGCTTGGCGTCGGGTTTGTGCCGATTCGCAAGCGCGGCAAGCTCCCGTACAAAACCGAGATCGCTAAATATTCGCTCGAGTACGGCGAAGCGGAGATGGAGATGCACATTGACGCGATGGGATCCGGCGAATCCGTCGTGCTCGTTGACGATTTGCTCGCGACCGGCGGAACTTCCGCCGCTGCGGCTGCCTTGATTCAAAAAGTCGGCGGCAAATTATTGGAAGCGCTGTTTCTCATTGAGCTCGAGTTTTTGAAGGGCCGCGAAAAGCTTGAGCCCACGCCGGTCGAAGCGTTCCTGAAGTTCTAGCGTTCCTTCACGACAACGCGCACATCAATCTCCTGGTGCGCGAGCTGATCGTGGATTTGCCCGAACAAATCGAGCGCACGCGCGTCCGGCATGTGCGTGCAACGCACTTCAATCCGCGCCCGCTTTTGCGCGAGCACCGGATCCCACTCCGCAAATTCGCCATCGAGCAAAAACGAAACGTACTGCAATTGATGGAGCTGCTCATCCGAACCATTCCACGGCTCCGGCTCGTTCATCACCAGAACGGCTTCATCGCGCTTCGGATCGTGCCCAATTAGGTCGATCACGCCCACGCGCTGCTCGTTGTGCGGCTCTTCCATTGCAGTTGAACGTTGATCGTTGTGCATGGAACGTTCAAGCGATGAAGCGCGCGAAATCCAAGGCTGGTAATCTGACTTTACTCGGTCGTAGCGAAACGAAATTGCCGGCCGCGCCGTCCGAAGCGCGCCTCGAGACGTTTCCAAATCCCGCGCGCCGGAATTATCACATTCATTTCGAGACCGACGACTTCACCTGTCTTTGCCCGGTCACCGGCCAGCCCGATTTCGCCCGGATCGACATCGATTACGTGCCCGATCGTCTCTGCGTCGAAAGTAAATCGCTGAAATTTTATCTCGCTTCATACCGCAACGAGCGCGCTTTCAACGAAGCGGTGACGAACGGCATTCTCGACGATTTCGTGAAGGCTTGCTCGCCGCGCGAAGCGATTGTGACCGCGCAATTTTCCGCGCGCGGCGGAATCGCGCTCACCGTGCGGGCCGAACACCCCGATTTTTCGGAAAAGAAGCTTGGCCGTGATGGCCGATGAAACACGCCGTTGTTCTTCTTAGTCGCGCCTGGAGTTACGAAACTTACGCGCTCTCGTTTGATTACGGTCAAAGACACCGGCGCGAGATCGACGCCGCAAAAAAAATCGCGAATTCGTTAGGCGCGCGCGACCACCTCGTGGTCAAGATCGACAATCAGATTTTCGGCGGTTCCGCGCTCACCGACGATATCGATGTTCCGAAGTCGCGCTCGGAAAAAGAAATCAGCACGGGCATCCCGATCACTTACGTGCCGGCACGAAACACAGTTTTTCTCGCGCACGCGCTCGCCTGGGCGGAAACAATTCCCGCCGGCCACATTTTCATTGGCGCAAACGCGGTCGATTACAGCGGCTATCCAGATTGCCGGCCGGAGTTCATCGCGCTTTTTGAAACGCTCGCGAACATCGGAACAAAAGCCGGCGTCGAAGGTGCGCGTCTTCAGATTCACGCGCCGCTGATCAAGATGTCGAAAGCCGATATCGTTCGCAAAGCGGTCGAGTTGGATGTCGATCTTGCGCTTACGCACAGTTGTTACGATCCAATGCCGGACGGACGCGCCTGCGGAAAATGCGATTCGTGCCAGTTGCGATTGAAAGGTTTTCGCGAAGCCGGCGTGAAGGATCCGATTCCGTACCGCGCGGAAACAGCGACGGCGTACTAAATGAAAGAAGTCTTTCGATTAGGGCGCGGCGAACAGCGCGTGGTGATTTTCATTGTTGTCGTTCTCGTCGTCGCAGCGTTCACACAACATCTTCTGCAAACGAGATCGCAACGGCCGCCCGCATGATCGACACCGTCGCTAACAGCGTCTCCAACGATCCCGCCTCAGCGGGAAGACGATCAGGGCGGCGATTCGCGCTGACTTTATTTGTCGGTGAAACCGGGAATGTCAAAAACAGTCACGCCACTGCGGTGCTGATTTTTGAAAACGCCGATTTCGCTCGCGCCGATCATCAATCGCTCGTTCGTAGCTTTATCGCGGCCGAGATAAATCATCGTTTGAGTGATCTCGGGATCGCGAGTCATTCCGTAACTGCTGGCCCAAAAGAGCAAATCACCCGGCTTGAGGTCGTCGAGCTCGAACGTGTCGTCGCGTTGCGCGAGCACGGCCTGGAACGTTCCGGCTTTGCGCAACCAAATGTATTGTTCGCGCGCGTCGCGCGGCACATTTTCCACACCAGATTTCGTCAGCACATAGTAAATGAATCCCGACGAATCCAATCCGCCGCTTTTCGGATCGGCCGAAACGTATTTGTAGCTCAAGTGTTGCGATGTGAGTTGCAGTGCAGGATCCAGAACCTTGCGTGCGCCGGCGGAATAATTCGCTGAGTTCGTAAAGGCATCGATCGAACTAGCAGACGCTGCGGTGGGAGTTTTTTGCGGCGACGCGGTTGGCGTTTTCTGCGGCAGCGCGGTTGGTGTTTTCTGCGGCGTTGGCGCCGGCGAAGGCGTTTGCGTTGGCGATGGCTGCGGCGTTTGGCTGCGCGAAGGCTGCGGCGTTTCCGTTTCTGACTCTTCCGGCGCTACGAACACCGGCAGACTCGGCATCGGCCGCGCGGCGGGAGTTTCGCTCGGAATTTCCGGAGCCGCGGTGATGGTTGGGAACGTTGCCGGCGCGGATTGTCTGGTCGGAGTGCGCGACGCTCGTCCGCCGTGCGGTGTGATCGGGCGCACCGCGTCGAAATATTGAGTGGCAGATCGCGTGACTGGCGTCGGCGTCGGCGATTCGATTGTTCCGGCTGGCGACGGGGTTGGCGTTACCGACTCAGTCGCACCCGGAGTCGATTCCGAAGCCGATGCGGTCTCAACCGGTGACGGAGTCGGCGTTTTCGCGCCCGCAGGTGACGATGTCGATCTTCGCTTCTTGCGGGGCGTCGGAGTCGGCGTCGGATGCGCAAAAAGTTTTTTGAACCTGTCGACGAGCGATTCGTCCTGCTCTTGCGTCGCGCGTGCAGCTGAAATGCCGATCGCGAAGATCAAGACCAGGGCTAAAACGCTGCGAGACTTCCTTCTCACCAAACCATCATACTTCAGCTGGCAAGCTCCTGCAGCACCGCCTTGTTCATTTGAATTCCGAGCTCGAGGTTTTCGAGTGGAAAATTTTCGTTGGGCGAATGCGCGCGGCAGTTCGAAAGCGCTAGACCGAGCAGCAAGGTCTCCACGCCGAGAATGTTTCGGAACTCGGAAACGATCGGAATGCTTCCGCCTTCGCGAATCAATGCCGCATCTTTCTTGAACGCTTTCTTCAACGCGCTTTGTGCTGCTTTTCCGACTTTGCTATTCGGATCGGTGAGATACCACGGACCGGTGTGGCCGCTCTGCATCTCCACCGTCACGCCGGGAGGCGTATTTTTTTCCAGATGCTTCTTCACCAGATCGACAACCTTGTCGCCTTG
>QHOZ01000010.1 GCA_003219495.1 Verrucomicrobiota bacterium
TTTGCGACGACGGCTTGTTTCTATTCGTTTACACGCAATTTGGTTTTGACCGCCGCTCTCGAGTTTAGCCTCATTCTCAATAGCGTTGCGCTTGGCTACCTCGATGTTTATTTCGCGCCTTTTTTGATCGCCGCATTTTTTCTTTTGCGGCGCGGGAACCTTGTTCTGGGCCTACTCCTGTTCACCATCAGCTGTTCCGTGAAATGGCAACCACTGATTATTGCCCCGTTTGTTTGCATCTACACGCTTGGCGCCCAACAACGGGAGAATCGGGACAATAATCGGCCGTTCACAAAACGATTGATCCCATTCGCGCTGGCGGCGGCGGTTGCCAGCGCGCTTATCCTGATTTTTGGCGCAAAGATCTTCGATTCGCTTTCACGCGCCACCCGCCACGCTCTCCTCTCCGCGGGCGCACTGAATCTCACCTGGCTCCAAACCTGGGCGTTGCATCTCATCAGTCCCGAAAAGTACGGAGCGCTCAAAAACGGCGAGATCGGCATGTTCGTTACGCACGATCCGCTCTTAGTTTTGCACGCGGCGCGAAAACTTTCCCGCAGCTCGTGAGTTATTCCATTCTCGGTTACTTCGCGTATTTTTGCTTCAACACGGGCGTGCATGAGAATCATCTTTTTCTCATCTGCTGTCTCGCATGGATTCTCGTTTTTCTTTCGCCACTGCAGCTCAGCCGCGGGCTTAATCTCACTCTCGCGGCAAACGCGAATCTCTTTCTTTTCTACGGCGTCTTTGGCTATTATCTCCACCGCGTCTTCGGCGGCGTCGACATCACCTTGCTTTTCGCGGTTGCGAACCTTTGCCTCTTTGCTGGCTTTTTCATTGAAACAATCAAAGCCGACGGGCTCGATCTTTGGTTCGTTAAAATTCCGCCGCGAGTGACCGACGGGCGCTAACCTTCGATCACTTCATCCGGCTGGCTGCCGGTGGATGTCGATCCTTGCGGGAAATGCGCGGCCACCGCGTCGCCTATCTCGCCGATGGCGTCGACCAGGGCAGCGGTGAACTTCTCGTTGCGAAAATGATCGCGCATTTGCTCGATCAATCGTTGCCATAACTCATCGCCACATTTCTGATGAATCGCTTCATCGCCAACGACTGCGAATTTGTGTGCACGCGGCGCAACCCAAATCAAAACGTCGTTATGATGCGCGTTTTTGTGCAGCCCGAGCCGGTGAAATCTCTTTTGCGCCGCAACGAGCGCATCGCCTTTTACCTCGCCGCGCTGAATGAAAACGCGGATCTCACCGGAGGTTTTTGATTCGGCATCGCGAATCGCTTGCACAACCAGGTCGTGCTCGAGCTTGCTAAGAAATTCTTTCGTGCGCATCAATTTACCAGCTGGAACCCGCACCGCCGCCGCCAAAGCCTCCGCCGCCGCCACTAAAACCGCTAAATCCTCCTCCGCCGCCGGAAGACCATCCCCCGCCTCCGCCGCCATAACCCCACATCCAGCCACCTCCGCCACTGCTGTAATGATATCCGCGTCGCGGTTTAATTCGCGAAAGGAGAATGCAAAACGCGATGAACAGGATGAAAAAAATCAAATTGCCGCCAGGATTCCCGCGGCCAATCGATCTTTCGCGAACGGTCTTGCCGGTGCCTTTGTATTCACCGCGACCCGCTTTGAGGATTGAATCGATTCCTTCGGCGAGTCCGCCTTCATAATCGTTCGCGCGAAAATGCGGTTTAATTCGGTACGCGGTGATGTCGAATGCAGTGATGTCGGGTAGTCCGCCCTCCAGACCATATCCGACTTGAATGAACATCTTCCGGTCTTGCACGAATACGAACAGGACAGCGCCGTTGCGTTTATCTTGCTGACCGACCCCCCAACTTTGCGCGACACGCTGCGTGTACGCCGCGACGTCGAACGCAACGCCGCGGTTTGTGAAACGACGCCCGCGTAATCATTGAAGTAACTATCCGGTTTCGGCGGAATGACTTCCGCGGCATGCAAATGGATCGCGACAAATATCGCAAGACAGAGCGCGATCCGTTTCACGCTACGCTAAGATCGACAACCTACGGTGTCGCGGCCGCGGTTGCGGCGGGTGACGCCGCCGGCGCGGGCGAACCGAAATTGAAATTCACGTTCGGTGCGCGCTCCGCTCCCTGTTGTGCATTGAAGAACGGGCGCGGCGAAAATCCAAACATTCCCGCAATCAGATTGGTCGGGAAGCGCCGGACCGCGACATTGAATTCCTGGACCGCGCCGTTGAAATTATTTCTTTCAACCGCGATTCGGTTCTCGGTCCCTTCGAGTTGCGCCTGAAGTCCCATGAAGTTCTGGTTGGATTTCAATTCCGGATAACGTTCAGCCACGACGAGCAGGCGCGAAAGCGCATTGCTCAATTGCCCCTGGGCCGCTTGAAATTCTTGCAATTGCCGCGCGTCGGTTGGCGCTTTGCTCGCATCGAGTTGGACGCGTCCGACGCTTGCGCGCGCGTTCGTTACTTCGGTGAGCGTCGATTTTTCAAAGTTCGCCGCGCCTTGCACGGTGTTCACGAGATTGGGAATCAAATCCGCCCGGCGTTGATAAACCGTCTGCACGTCACCCCACTTCTTGTTCACGTTCTGATCGAGCGCGACCAGACGATTGTAACTTCCCATCAACGCGAGACCGCAAATGATGACGAGGAAGATGAGGATGACGACTAAGCCGCCGCAACCGATCGCAAATTTATTCATAAGATCGACAAAAGGTTAGGCCCGAATCGTTGAGGAATGCTGCCGCGAAGTCAAACAAGACTATCGGCCTAGGACCAGCCGCAGAAAATGCGCGTCCGAAAATCTGGCGCTGTTCCCCTGACGGACGATCACGGCGTTCATCGACGGAATGATGAATAAACGCTGATAATTCGAGCCGAGCGCGACCACCATGTCCGGCGGCGCGGCGCGACAAATACAGATCCCGCCCCAGTGCGCGCGCTGCCATTTGAGGTCGAGCTCCTTTTCGTAATCGATCTCGCGCGCGGTCGGTGCCTGGCGATTCAGCCACAAGGTCAATCCATATGATGGATTCGCGCCCGAACCGCTCAAAGCCTGGCCCATCAAACTCGCGGGAACAATTTGTTTGCCGTGAAAATTTCCGTGACCAAGGATCATCTCGCCGAAATTAGACCATTCGCGCGCGGTCAATTCGAACCCGCTTGCGGGAAGCGGATTGCCGCGCCCGTCCTTCTTGAATTCCATGCTGGTGAGGCCGAGCGGTGAGAGAACGTTTTCGCTGATGTAGGAGGTTGTCGATTTTCCGTTGAGTTTCCGCCGCAAAACTTCGTTGAAAATTTGGAGATGACTCGGGCCATAAGCGAAGGCCGCGCCCGGCGAATGAACGAGCGGCAATTGAATCGCCATCGCATCGCGATCGCGAATCGAATCGCTGTGCAAATGCGGCGAAGGCTCGATCCCATCGGTTTGATTAAGCAACTGTCTGATCGTGATTTGCGATTTTCGAGGATCGTTTTTCCATTCCGTAATCGTATCGGCTACGCGATCGTCGAGCCTGATCAAGCCGTCGCGCGCGGCGCAAAGCGCGGCCATTCCCCAAAAACTTTTCGTCCCGCTGAAAATTTTACATCGCATGTCCGCGCCGCCGCCATTCGCGTAATGCTCAAAAACGGTTTTGTCGTTTTGCATCACGAGCATTGAAAAGCCGGTGGTTTTTTCCGAGTAACCGGCCGCGCGCGCGCAGTTGCCCGGCTGAATGTCCGCCGCGAACGACGATGTCGATGTTGCAATCGCGACCAGCGACGTGGCGAAAGTTTTCTTAGACCACGAAGCCGATATCATTGAAGTATCTTCGCGCTCGACCGAGCTACGTTTCGGATGTCGTCGGCAACTCGGTCTGAACGGGAGTTTCAGATTCGGCCGAAGGCTGCGGTCGCGGCGCGACGGGCAAATGCCGCGTGCGCAGTTCTTCCACGTTCGGTAATTCTTCGAGATTTCGCAGGCCGAAATGATCCAGGAAAAATTCGGTCGTCTCGTAAAGCAGCGGGCGGCCGGGAATTTCGGCGCGACCGGCGATTTTCACGAGGCCGCGTTCCATCAATGTCTGCAAAACGCCGTCAATCGTGACGCCACGAACTGCTTCGACGTCCGCGCGCGTGATCGGTTGGCGGTAAGCAATGATCGCGAGTGTTTCGAGCGCGGGTGAGCTGAGTCGTGACGGTTTCGGCGCCGGGAAAAGCGCGCGAACCCATTGCGCATATTTCGGTTCGCTCACCAATTGCCAGCCACCCGCTTTCTCCGCGAGCTGAAATCCGCGCTCGTTTTGAATGCACTCGACTTTCAATTCCTCAAGCGCGGCCGCGACTTCCGCCGGCTTTACGTTACTGAATTCGTTAGGAGCAAAATTGTCTTCCGCGCCGGCGTTGCGCAATGTGTCGGTGATTTCTTTTGCGTCGAGCGGTTTCTGCGCGGCGAACAACAATGCTTCGATGACTCGGGTGAGATTCATTTAATTGGCGCCAATCGCAGTTTGGATCGCATCGGCGATGCGGTTGGCTTGTTTGTCGATCTTATCGGAATCGCGCCCCTCGATCAAAAGGCGGATTTTCGATTCGGTGCCGGAATAACGCAGGAGCACGCGGCCTCTCCCAGCCAGGTCGCGCTCGACTTCCTCGCGCAGCTTTACCACCTCGCGCAAATCCTCGATCGGCGGCTTTGATTTCACAACGAGGTTGCGCTGCGCCTGCGGATACTTTTTGAGACAACCTTTGAGTTTGCCCAGCGGCTCGCCGCTTTCGTGCATGATCCGCAAAATTTGCAGCGCGCTGATAATTCCGTCGCCCGTCGTCGTGAAATCGCGGAAAATAATGTGGCCGCTTTGCTCGCCGCCGAGATTAAGATTTCGCGCGAGCATTTCTTCGATCACGTAGCGATCCCCCACTTTTGCGCGGATCACTTTGCCGCCCTTCGCGCCGATCGTTTCATCAAGACCGAAGTTGCTCATCACTGTTGCGACCAACGTGTTCTCGCGAAGTTTTCCGGATTTCAACAAATCGAGCGCGGCGATCGCGAGAATTTCGTCGCCGTCGACGATTTCGCCGTTTTCATCGCAAAGCAGTACACGATCGGCGTCGCCGTCGTGAGTGATGCCAATGTCCGCCTTGCTTGATTTGACCGTGCGCTGAATTTCTTCCGGATGCGTGCTGCCGCAGCCGTCATTGATGTTCACTCCGTTCGGCTCGTTGTGGACGATCGTGACATCGGCGCCGAGCTCGCGCAAAATGCATGGGGTTGATTTGTAAGCCGCGCCGTTCGCGACATCCACCGCAACGCGCATTCCATCGAGCGCCATCTTTCGTGGGAAACTCGCCTTCGCGAACTCAACGTAACGCCCCAGCGCATCGTCGATGCGCGCGGCGCGTCCAATTTTTGCCGCGGTCGGTCGGATGTTGTCGATCTTGCCGGTGAAAACGAGATCCTCGATTTGCGCTTCGACTTGATCGTCGAGCTTGTAGCCGTCGTGCCGGAAAAATTTGATGCCGTTGTCTTCGTAAGGATTGTGCGAAGCCGAGAGCACAATTCCCGCGTCAGCGCGAAGTGAACGAGTGATATAAGCAACGCCCGGAGTCGGAAGCGGCCCGATGATCAGAACATCGACGCCGAGCGAGGTGATCCCGGCGACGAGCGCGTTTTCAAGCATGTAACCGGAGAGGCGCGTGTCTTTGCCGAGAACAATCTTCGGGCGGGTACCGTCCGGCATTGTGCGCGGATTCAACTGCGTGAACACATGCGCTGCCGCGCGGCCGAGCTTCAGCGCCGTTTCGGCCGTGACCGGTTCGATGTTGGCGACGCCGCGCACACCATCGGTCCCGAAAATTTTGGTGGCCTTGTTCACCGGGTCTACTGAAACGCTCTCAGCCCCATTCGTAAACGGGAAAATCTTCTCATTGAGCGGCCGGCGCGTGCTCGCGGTCGTGATCGCTCAGGAAAATACATTCGTTCTCCACGCCCAGCACCACCGTGTTCCATTTGAGCGGAAATTTCTCCAGGACTTGGGTGCGTTGAATCACCGCCGCCCAATCTTTGTAATCACCTTTAACGATATCGCGGAAGGTGTCGTCGGTCCCGCTGATGGGAGTGAGGTAAAGACCGTTCACTGGACCGCCGAGCGTTTGATAATCGTTCAGGTCCGTCATGGTCTGTATTTTGTCCGGCAACCACAAACTTCGGCGATCGGCATACCACGCGATCGCCCAAGGCATGTCGCTCGCCGTGATTTCCTCCGGCTTCATCCAGGTGTTCAGCACGCTGATCAGCGGCGGCATATAAGGTGGCCAGACCACGCGCGCTTTTCCTGGTGAAAGCCAGGGCGTGGTGAAAATCATCGGCATTGCGCAAATCAGATAGAGAAAGGTGATGAACGCCGGACGGGCAAAAGGAAAATTCAGCGCAAGCCGATTCCATTGCACGAGGAGAAAGGCCAGCCCGTAGCAAGTCATCAACGGAACAAAAATGAGATGAAGCTGATTCGCCGCGGTGCCTTGCTCCTAATTGATCCCGTACAACGCCATTCCGAAAGCGGCGCCGCCCCACATCGCCAGAAGCAGCCAACGGAACGCCGCGGTTTCCGTTCTCTTAAATGTATGCAAGAGCGAGACGAAAAAGATCAAAGCAACGGCGCTCAATCCAAAATATTCAAAGAGGTGCGCACTCTGGGAAATGACGCCGCTGGTTAATTTGTCGCGAATGGCGCCCAGCACGGGCAGTCCTGCGTCGAGATGCAATTCACGCATCCAAGCCCATTCGTCGTGCCCGATGCCACCGTAAATGGAGTAGAGCGCCACGCCGCCGGGATTACCCGCAACGATCCAGGTTCGAATCAGCCACGGCAAATACACGAGCGCGCAAGCCACGAGCATAAAGAGCGCGGCCCAAACGCGCGGCCGGAAGAAAAGCGCGGAGAAAATGAGCGCGGCCAGAAAGATCCAAAACGTGAGCGCGTGTGAGAGCGCGAGGAGACCGAACCCAGCGCCCGCCATAATCAACCACTTCAACGGCGTCTCATCGCGATGTTGGGCTTCGATTGCGCGAATGAGGAAATACAACGTGATGTTCAAGAGCAGCAGAATGAGCATCTGCGGCAAACCGGAAAGCACGTATTGCCACATTGCGTCGCAAAGCAGGACCAATCCGCACACGAGCAAGGCGAGGCGCTCATCGAACAATCGGCGCGCGGTGAAAAACAAAACCGCAACCGACGTGAAAAACAGCAAGATCGACATCACCGCGATCGCTTTGTCTCCGGCATAAACAATCGTGCGTGGGTTCATCTTCCAAAGCGCTTTCACCGGGAGAAGCGCAATCGCGTTGACCAAGGGCGGCAGCGGCGCGTTGTAAGTGTCGCTCCAAATATTCTTCGCGACGTCTTTGCCGTGCGCCTGCAATTGTCCGACCGCGAGCGGCCGCGCCATTTTCGTCGTCCAGCCTTCGCCGCGTGCAATCGCACGGCCAATTTGCGCCTGGTCCATCCCTTGCGAAGTGGAGAGACCGCGGAAGTGCCACAGATGATAACCGGCAATGAACAAAATCGCGATGACGACGAGGCCGCGCCGCACCCAGACCGCGAGGCCGCCCGCTTCCAGCGCGTGCACCGCGCTTTGAATGAATTCTTCGCTACCCGGCATGCGAGTTTTGCTCCGCTCCGGCGGTTGCTTTCTCTTTCTCTGCGTTCATTTCATTAATTTTGCGATGCAAAGTGCGCCGGCTGATCCCCAGCTTCTTCGCCGCCGCCGTTACATTTCCATTCGAAGTCGCGAGCGCCTGCAAAATCAGTTTACGTTGCGTCTCGTGCAGATCGAGCGGACTCGCCTTCTCACCGAAGGCCGCTTTCGCGGAAATCCCGCGCGGCAACGTTGCGCCTGCCGCTTCTCGTAACGCCGAAGGTAAATCGCTCGGCGTAATTTTGTTCCGCGTCGCCATGACCACGCCATGCTCGATCGCGGTGCGCAACTCGCGCACGTTCCCCGGCCAATTGTAAGTGAGCAAAGCGTTCATCGCTTCCGGTGTAAGATCGACAACTTCCTTATTATTTTCTCTCGAGAAGTGACGCAGAAACGCGCGGACTAACAATGGAATATCGTCCTTGCGCCCACGCAATGGAGGCATCGTAATTCGCACCACATTGAGACGAAAATACAAATCGTCGCGAAACGTTC